>NZ_JBITGJ010000068.1:0-45072 GCF_044456925.1 Streptomyces sp. NPDC050743 | reverse complement strand
GTCCCAGCAGGTCCACGTGCAGGGCAAAGCGGGTGGCGAGAAGCTGACGTGTGGTCCGGCTCAGCTCGACAAGATGCTGACCGAGGCACGCAGGGTGTCGCCATGGCTGGCTGAGGGCGCGAGCGTGCCGCAGCAGCAGGTGATTCGGGACTTCGCCAGGTCGAGGGCGAAGGCGCTGAAGGACATCAAGGATCGGTTGCCGCAGCAGCGCCGGGCCCAGATGCCCATGTGGAAGAAGAAGCGGGAGGCGCGGCCCAGCCTCAACTACACCCGGCGCGGCTTCCGCCTCGATGACGGACGGCTGCACCTTGCGGGCCAGATCGTGGTGACGGTGGTGTGGTCGCGGCCCCTTCCGGCCGACCCGTCGAGTGTGCGGGTGTACCGGGACGGCCTCGGCCACTGGTATGCGTCCTTCGTCGTCCCGGCTCAGGTTGAGCCGCTCTGTGAGACCGGCCGCGTCCTCGGGGTGGACTGGGGTGCGACGGAGACCGCCACCACCACCGACGACGCCTACGACCTCCCGCATGCCGAGCACGGCAGGCGGGCCGCGCAGCGGCTGGCGAGGTACCAGCGGATGATGGCCCGGCGGCGGCCTCCCAAGGGACAGCCCGCATCCGCCGGCTACCGGCAGGCCCAGGCACAGGCGGCGAAGCTGCACAAGAAGATCGCGCGGCAGCGGGAGGACACCGGCCGCAAGTGGGCCAAGTCCGTGATGCGCGGCCACGACGGGGTTGCGGTGGAGGACTTCAGACCGAGGTTCCTGGCGAAGACCACCATGGCCCGCAAGGCGGCCGATGCCGCCATCGCCGCGACGAAGCGTGCCCTGGTCGAGATGGGCCGCAAGCACGGGCGGGACGTCCGTCTCGTGCACCCGGCGCACACCACGATGGACTGTGCCAAGTGCGGAGCGAGAACCAAGCACGCACTGCCTCTGTCGATGAGAACGTATACCTGCACCGGGTGTGGAGCCGTGTCCCCCAGGGACAAGAACTCCGCCCGCGTGATGCTGGTCCGGGCAGGTTGGAACCCGGACGGTGCCGAGGGCGTAAGACCACCGGGGCCGCCGGCTCCGGCGGCGGCCTGAGCCGTAAATCCCCGCTCAGCCCTGGAGGGCGACGCATCCCCTCCCTTCAAGGGAGGGGAGCCTTCAAGTATCTCGCCGAGGAGGACAGCGAGGCCCGCGAGACGTCCCGGCTGGTGGAGGACGCCGGACGCAAGGCGGTCGCCATCTCCTGCGACATCCGCGAGGAGGCCGACTGCCGGGCGCTGATCGAGCGGGCGGTCGCCGAGTTCGGCCGCATCGACGGCCTCGTCAACAACGCCGCCTACCAGATGTCCCAGCCGGAGGGCATCGAGGCGATCAGCACCGAGCAGTTCGACCGGGTCGTGCGGACGAACCTGTACGGCATGTTCTGGCTCACCAAGTTCGCCCTGCCGCACATCCCGGCCGGCGGCTGCGTCATCAACTCCACGTCCGTGCAGGCGTACAAACCCAGCCCGCATCTGCTGGACTACGCGATGACCAAGGGTGCGATCGTCACCTTTACGCAGGGGCTCGCGCAGATGGTCGCCGGGCGTGGCATCCGGGTCCACGCGGTGGCGCCGGGGCCGGTGTGGACGCCGCTGATCCCCGCGACCCTGCCGGACACGAAGGAGTTCGGGAAGAAGGCACCGCTCGGCCGGCCGGTCCAGCCCGCCGAACTCGCCCCGGCCTACGTGTACTTGGCCTCGCCGCAGGCGAGTTACATCACCGCCGAGATCCTCAACGCGACCGGCGGCACCCCGCTGCCCTGACCTCAGGCCCTGTACACCGTGCGGACGTTGGCGCGCGGCGGCGGGGCGTGCCGGGTCGCGGGGCCCTTCGCGAACGTGCGCAGGAGGTTCTCGGTGGTGCGGGTGACGAAGGCACGGGTACGGGCGTCCATGCCGTGGTCGCGCCCGCGCATGCCGGTCCCGGCCACCAGGCCCTCCACCCAGCGCATGGTGCCGGTCGCGAACACGCCGGCGCCACTGGAGGCCGTGTAGTACGCCGAGTCGCTGTGGCTGGGGCGCCCGTCGCAAACCAGCGGGGAGTGCGCGATGATCTCCAGCGCGCCGGGGGTCGGCGCGCCGGGGGTGATCCGGTCGTACTCGACGCCCACGAGATGCGCGAAGGCGTCTCCGGAGCGCACACCGGTGCCTTGGTACAGCCAGTGGTCGGCGGCCCGGACGGTGTAGGGGGCGTCTACCGGATAGCCCTCGTAGAGCACGCCGGTCAGGGAGGACTCGGGGTCCGCGGCCGGTGGGAGACGGTAGTCGGTGGTCACCAGGGCCGGCCGGGAGTCGTAGCAGGGGTCGGCGCGGTAGGCGGTCTTGTAGCAGACCACCGTACGGTCGTCCGCGCCTTCCCCGGCCTCCAGCCGGACCCGGCGGAAGCAGGTGTTCGCGCCGAGGAAGGCGATGTTCGTGCCGGCGTCCCGGGCGGCGGTCACATGGGCCCGCTGCTCCGGCGTCCAGTACTCGTCGTGGCCCAGGCAGACGACCGCGTGCGCACCACGCAGCACCGCGGGGTCACGGTGGACGTCCACGCCGGTGGTGTAGGCGAGCGGGATGCCGAGGTGCTCGGCCAGCACCACCAGCGCCCATTCGTACACCTGGAACTTCTGGGCGCCTTCGCCGTCGTAGGGTCGGTCGAAGCTCACGGCGAGCGAGCGGGTGGCGTACGCCCCGGACACGCCGTTGTAGAGGCTGCTGCCGCCCCAGCGGTTGTACGCCTGCCAGGTGGCCGGGGCGTGCAGCAGGACCGTACGGCCCGTGCCGTCGGTGGAGCGGACGATCAGCGGAACGTAACGCTGGTGGCCGGTGTCCGCCTCCAGCCGCAGCAGATAGGCGCCCTCCGGCCAGCCCGCGGTGTCCACCGGCAGCGTCACCGGCCAGTCGGCGCGCACCGTGCGGGTGGCGCCCAGCAGGCGCGGGGCCGGCCGGGCGCGGCCGGGTACGCGCCCGGACGCCCAGATCCGGCGGGCCTGCTTGCCGTCGTACCAGCCGACCCGGAACGCCGAGACCCGGAACGCCGTGGCGGTGGTGGACACATGCAGCCCGAACGGCTCGCCCGGGGTCACGCTCACCCGGTCCGTGTAGCCGGCCACCGCGTCCGGCGGGCCGGTGGAGGTCAGCCGCCAGTCGGCGGTGCCCGGGGCGTCCTGCTCCGCCTCGGGCCGCAGCCGCCCGTCGGGGGCCGTGGTGGAGCGCGGATGCGGCGGTGCAGCGGTGCACGCGGCGGCCGTGCCCAGGCTCAGGCCTGCGCTCAGGATGAGAAAGCGCCGGCGGTCGAGGCCGTCCGACGGCGTGGTGTCGTGTGCCGGAGCCACTTCACCTCCCGGGGTGTGTCGGCTCCAGCGTCACGACGCCGGCGCGGCCGGCGCAACCCGCGGAGCCGGGTGAAGACCGCTCGGCCTGCCGTGCGGCCCTGTCCGGCCGGGCCTCCGGCGGTGCGGCCGAACGGGTGACGCCGTGCGGTGCGGTCACGTGCGGAAGCCGATGTGCACATGGTCGTGATGAGTGGCGTCGCTGAAGAACTGACCGGCGCTGCCGCCCGACAGCAGCACGGGACCGCCCACGTTGTACGACCCGGCGGCCGCCGCGTCCCGCATGAACCGCTCGATCAGGCTCCGGGGAGTCGCCGGATCGACGACCGCGTGGCCGTCGATCCGCCACACGTCGAAGGCCCGGCCCTGCGGATGGTCGCTGGGCCGGCTGGTGCCGAACACGTCCAGCGGATGCCCGGAGCGGACGACGCTGACCTCCAGCCGGTAGGTCCGCGCCAGCGCGAGCATCGCCTTCGCCACGCTGGTGTGCACCCGGCCACTGCGCAGGTCCGCCACGGCGGCGGGCGGCAGCACGATCCGGTCGTCGGACAGCACGCCGCGGATGTGCGGCGCCGATGTCCGGGCGGCCGGTCCCGGGTGCGCCGGATGCAGGGCATCGACCGTCCAGCCGGAACCCGACCGGGACAGGCGCACGTCGACCGTCGTCCCGCCGGCCTTCACCGCGCCGGCGCGCCGGGTCCACTGCCGGCACACCACCAGCACGCTGGCCGACCGGGACAGGATCCCGCCGTACTGCGCGTCCACGACCTGCAGCGCCGCCTGGTCGGCCGACGGCAGCAGCGGCGCGGCCTGGCCGACGAGGGCCGTCGGCAGCCCGAGCGCCGCGACCCTCGCCCGGGCCGCCGCCGCGCCGGCGTGCCCGTCATCCCACGCCCCGATCGCCTCCACCAGCTGCACGGCGCGCAGCTTCGCGGCCGGCTGGACTTCGGCGGACGTGGGCCGCCAGGGAGTGGTGTGCGGCAGAGCGGGGGAGGGGGGCGGCGACCCGATGCCGGTCGAGGACCGCTGGGGCCGGTGTGTGGCTGAGGGCGTGTGCGACGGGTGCGCGGCCGGTGGAGTACGGCCGGAACAGCTCGCCGCGCCGAGCGCGGCACCGGCGAGGGCCGCCAGCACGCTACGGCGGCCGGGCAGAAGAACTGCGGGCGCACGGGTGCGGGTCATACGGCCCAGTGTCCGCCGCGCGGTACGGGGGCGGCGAGCGCGCGCGGGGACGGGCGCCGAAGGGGAGGGGCGCTGGATGCGGCCGGTCGCCGGCGCGCCGGCGGCCGGCCGGCCGCCCTGCCACGGCACCCCGGTGCCCGATCCGGGACCAGCGGGCCGACTCGCCTAGAACGGCGGGTCGTTGAAGATCTCCAGCAGGGACTCGGAGCTGTGCTGCTCGGTGTTCGGTCCGGTGCCCGACGGGTCGGGAAACGTGCGGCCCCAGGACGCGGCGCGGCCCAGGACGCTCAGGCGCCAGGCGTGGCGTGCGGCGCTGCGCAGGTCCGCGGGTGTGCGGCCGGCGCCCGTCCAGGGCTCCAGATAGGCGTCGAGCAGCCGGGCCAGGACCCGCGGCCCGTACCGTGCGCGGGCCTTCTCGGCGGGGATCCGCAGGCTGCAGAACGGGTGCGAGACGACCGCGTCGCCCCAGTCGAAGAAGGTGAACCGGCCCGGTGCCGGATGGAACAGCTGGCCGTCGTGCAGGTCCGCGTGGTCGAGGGTGTCCTCGACGCCGAGGGAGGCGAGTTCGGCGCACCACTCGGTGAGCCGGGGCCGCAGCCGCTCCAGCCGCTCGCGTGCCTCCGGACGCAGCGCGGTGCTTCTTGTGAGCAGCGCGTCGAACACCTCGGGCAGGTCGGGGGTCCGGGTGGCGGGCACCCCGAGCCGCTCGATCTCGCGCACGTGCGGAGTGAGGGCCCGCTGCAGGCTCCCGTACCGGCCCAGCAGTTCCTCCCAGGTGCGAGGCTCGACCGGTTCCCGGGCGAGCACGTCGCGGAACAGCTCTCCCCCGTCGGGCAGCAGGACCCAGGCACGCGCGGCCTCGACGGCCAGCGGCCGGAGCACGTGTTCCGGCACCCAGCGGGCCAGTGCGGCGGTCAACGGGCCCTCGAAGGCGCTGGCCGGCGGATTCGCCTTGAACCAGACGGCCTCCCGTCCCTCGACGGGCACCCGCACCAGCACCGACCACGGCCGCAGCCGCACCCGCAACTCACCGCTTGCCCGCAGGCCATGAGCGGCGAGCTGCTCCGCCACCCAGTCCAGGGCCGAGGCCCGCCACGCCTCCTGTTCCCACGGAGTCGGCGCGTACTGGTATCTGCTGCGGTCGACGACGATCGAGAATTCACCTTGCACCGCGCCATCTCAACATCACCGCCGGGGTGCCGGCCACCCGTTTCGTCCGGTGACGCACCCCAGGGCCGTACAGGAGGCGAACGCGCCCCCGGTCACCGACCGGGGGCGCGTCACTGTGTGCGGGACTTGCGGGATCAGGCCTGCTGCTTGCGGCGCAGCGTCAGGTACGTGCCGGTCGCACCCGCGGCCAGCAGGGCACCCACGCCGAGGCCGACCGGGAGGGTCGGGAAGCCGGAGGCGTCGGTCGTCGCGGCCGCGTTCTGCATGGCCGGGCCCGGGGTGATGTTCGTGGACACCGGGGCGACGTGCTGGATCGGACCGACGTGCTTGACCGAGCCGTCGGAGTTCAGCAGCACCTGCTTGTTGTTCGGGCGCCGGAAGTCGAACATGCCCGCCAGCGAGCCCGCCGTGGCGTCGAAGGAGTGGTCACCGATCTGGCCGGTGCGCCAGTTGTCCTCGATGAACCGGGTGATCGACGCCTGGTTCGTCAGCGTGTGGTCGACCTTGTTGACCTTGCTGTACGGCGAGATGACGAGCAGCGGCTGGCGGGTGCCGGGGCCGCAGCGGTCGGCGTAACCGCCGGACGCCTTCGGGCCGTTCTGGCAGGCCGGGCTGTCGGTGGCCTTGCCGTTGGAACCGAGGGAGGTGTCCGTCGAGCCGTTCTTCGGCATCACGTAGGCGTGGTCGTACCAGCCGTCGGAGTCGTCGTAGGCGACGACGATCGCGGTGGACTTCCACTGCGGCGAGCTCTGGATCGCGTTGATCTGCTGCACCAGGAAGTGCTGCTCGTCGACCGGGTCGGAGTACGCGGCGTGGCCGTCCTGGTACTCACCGGCCTTGACGAAGCTGACGGCCGGCAGCTTGCCCGCCTTCAGCGCGGCGGAGAAGTCGGTCAGGTCGTAGTTGTGGTTGGCCTGACCGTTGTGGCCGATCTCCGAGACGCTCTTGGGCGCCAGGTGGTGCGGGTTCGCCGTCGACTTGTAGTACGCGAACGGGTTGTGGTGCGGGCTGTAGTCCGCCACGGCGGCGCCGCCCACGTTGGTGTGCGTGGTGTCGCACTTGGCGTAGTTGCCGGACGTGCCGTTCCACGCGGTCGACGGGCGGAAGCCGCCCTGGAACCAGCCCCAGCTCACCTTCTTGGCGTTGAGCAGGTCACCGATGTTCTTGCCCTGCATCGCCGCCAGCGCGTTGGTGCTGGTGTGGTCCTTGCCGGAGCAGTCGTCGTAGGCCGGGTCGGGGTCGTTGATGACCGTGCCCACACCCTTGGCGTCGGGGGACTTCACCGTGTAGGCGTCCGGCGTCGAGGTCTGCTTCGGGTTCTCCGTGCCGGTGGACGGGTCCACCGAGATCACGCCGTGCGTCTGACCGGAGATCAGGTTCAGCGCGCCGGGCGTGGACGGGCCGTAGACGGAGCTGAAGCTGCGGTCGGACAGGGAGTAGTGCTGGGCGTAGTTCCACAGCGCGGTGACGGTGTTGCCGTCGTAGTAGTCCATGACCAGGCCAGGCTCGCCGAACAGGCCGCCGCTGCACTTGTCGACCTCGGTGTTCTGCACGTACTGGTCGGCCTTGCCGCCGTTCGCCGCGTACTGCTCGGCGCCGTAGTTGTGGTTCTGGTCGCAGGTCATCGCCTGGGACGGGGACAGCCGCTTCGGCGCGTACTGGTTCGGGTTGTTCTTCAGCAGCCCGGCGTGCGCGAGGGTGTCGATGTCCTTCGGGGTGTTCTTCGACGCGGTGAACTTCGTGCCGTCGGTGTTGGCGGCCTTCGGGTACGTGGCGAAGTAGTGGTCGAAGGAGATGTTCTCGTCGAAGAGAACGACGACGTGCTTGATCGGCGTCGCGGTCGAGGAGTGCCCGCCCTGCGTCGCGGGGGGCGCCGCCGCCCAGCCCGGCGCGTTGCTGCCGAGCACGGTGAGCGCCGCGGCTCCCGCGAGCGCGCCCAGGCTCCGCATCGCGGCTCGTCTTCCTCTGCTGGCCATGATGGTCTACCCCTCCGGACAGAACGTCTGTGCGTCGTACGAGCAGGGATGCTCCGCCCGTTGCCGGGCGTGTCGGCGGAGCAATGATGGCGTGGGGGTGAACACCGAGTCAGGGATGCTAGGGCAAAACTTGACTGTGTATTGACCCATCCGGCGGTCGAGTTGTCCGGACAGGTTCAGCCGAACAGGGCACGCCCGTACCAGTCCTGGGCGTCCCGTACGCCGGGCAGCGCGAAGAAGTAGCCGCCGCCGAACGGGCTGATGTAGTCCGTCAGCGGCTCGCCGGCCAGCCGGTGCTGCACCGTCTCGAACTGCCGCTTCAGGTCCTGCTGGTAACAGGAGAACAGCAGGCCCATGTCGAGGTTGCCGTTGGCGTCCATGCCCCGGTCGTAGTTGTACGCGCGGCGCAGCAGGCGCTGGCCGGCGGTGGCCGGGGTGCGCGGGTTGGCGAGCCGTATGTGCGCGTCCAGCGGGATGACGTCACCCTTGGGGTCGTCGGCGTACTTCGGCGTGTCGTGCTCGTGGTCGCCGTCCAGGGGCGCGCCGGAGGAGCGGGAGCGGCCGAACATCCGCTCCTGCTCGCTGAGCGAGACCCGGTCCCAGAACTCCACCAGCATCCGGATCAGCCGCACGACCTGGTAGCTGCCGCCGACCGCCCAGTCCGGCTCGCCCATGCCCCTGCCCACCCACACCAGGCGGTCCATCTCGCGGGTACTGGTGGCGTCCGGGTTCGCGGTGCCGTCCTTGAAGCCCATCAGGTTGCGCGGAGTGCCGGAGGGCCGGGGCGGGCTGGAGAAGCCGTCCAGGCGCCAGCGGACCTGCGCGGCGCCCCGGGTGTGCCGGGCGATGTCCCGCAGCGCGTGCAGCGTGGTGTCCGGTTCGTCGGCGTGCAGTTGGAGGCTGAGGTCGCCGTGGCACCAGTCGGCCTGGAGGTCGTCGTCAGGGAAGGCGGGCATGGCGGTCAGCCGCCGTGGCCGCAGCGCGGCCAGTCCGTAGCGGTCGTCGAAGAGGGAGGCGCCGACGCCGACGGTGACGGCCAGTTGACCGGAGGGCAACCGGTCGCCGAGGACGCCGGAGTCGGCCGGCGGGGCGGTGATGCCCACCGGGGACGGAGTACCGCCCGAGGTGAGGAGACGGGCCCGGTCGGTGAGGGTGCGCAGCAGGTCGGTGAGTTCGGCGCGGTTCTCGGCGGTCACGTCGAGGGAGGCGAACACGCAGCAGCGGCGCGGGGCCGCGATGGCCGAGGCCTGGTGGATGCCGTGGAACGGGGCGACGGACGCCGCCGGTGCGGCCGGTGCGACGGGCGCGGCGGCGCTCGTGGCGAGGCCGGCCCCCGCCAGGGCGGCGCCGCGCAGGAAGCCGCGCCGGCCCAGGCCGTCCGCTCGTTCGGCGCTGTTCACACGGTCGCTCACACGGTCCTCCGCGGGTCGCACAGGGTGGCCACCGACGCCAGGCGCTCGACCAGGTCGCCGAGCACCGCGTTCACGTCCTCCCGCTGGGTGCGGGTGAGACGGTCCAGCGGGGTCCAGGAATCGCCGTGGTGCAGCCCGTCGAGGGTGTGCTGGGCGCGGTCCAACTCGCTGTCGAGATCGGGGAGGCCGGCGTACCGGGGCGTCAGCAGGGGCTTGAGCCCGGACAGCACCCGGCGGGTGCCGTCCAGGTTGGCCCGGGCGGTGGCGAGGTTGCTGCCGCTGCCGTAGTCGGTGCGGCCGGTCAGCTCGAACTGCACGGTGTTCTCCAGGATCTCGTGCGCGCGCAGCCCCAGTTGGGCGGGGTCCATACGGGTCTGCGACCAGTTGTCCCGCAGCCCGGTCACCGCCTTCACCAGCGCCGCCGCCGGGGCGCGCAGCCCGGCGGCCGACTCCCGGTGCCACAGCCCGTACTCGACGCGGTGGAATCCGGCGAAGTCCTTGTCGTGCACTCCGCCGGACAGGCCGGCGTCGGTGCCGTTGATCGCCGCGTCCGCGTCCCCGAAGGCGTCGTACGCCGCGCCCAGCCGCTCGTACTGCAGATGCGCCGGCAGCCAGGCCGACCGGGCGGCGGCCAGGTCGCCCCGGTCGATCGCGTCGTTGAGCTTCGTCGTCAGCCGGACGACCTCGTCGAGCCCGGTGCCGACCCACTTCTGGTAGGAGAGGGCGGGTGGGATCAGGTCGTGTTCCGACACCGGTGCGGCGCCCGGGCCGCGCTGTCCGCCGGTGATGTGCACGGTGGGGCCGGTGACGGCGTCGGCGTCGTCGGGCACGCACTTGAAGGCGTACGCGCCCTTGCCCAGCCGGACCGTCAACTGCCGTGTCGTACCAGGACCGATGCCCTCCACCTCGCCGTACACCACCTGGCTGCCCGGGTCCTCCAGGTAGACCTCGGCGGCGCCGTCGGAGGAGTTGTGCAGATCGAAGGTCCGCACGCCGGGCTCGGGCCGGGTCCAGCCGCGGCCGCAGTGGCTCTCCGACACGTCGATGACGACGTGCCCCGACGGGGCGCCGGCGGTCCCGCCGTGGTGCCGGCCGCCGGGCGAGTACGCCAGCAGCGTGCCCGCGAGGGCCGCGGCGAGGGCGACGAACACCGCGGGCGCCGTGCGGAGACGAGCGGACCGCGTGCCGAGGCGAGGCAACGGCATGGCGAGCCTTTCCGGGACGACGTAGTACGCAGCGGGCTCATGGTAGGCACCGCTCCGGATCCGAACAGTCGTCCCAGGACTTCGGTGGCCAAGATTTCCCCCGGGGTTCACCGGCGCGTGGCCTGACACTGCCGTACACTCGCCTCGAAAAGAGGTAGCTCGAAACGAGGTATAGCCGTGTCCGGTGCCCCCGCCGCCTCCCTCCCACTCGTCTACGGCGACCATCCCGACCAGGTCGCCGACCTGTACCTGCCCGCCGGGACCGAACCGGGCCTGCCGCTCCTGCTGTTCTTCCACGGCGGTTTCTGGCGTGCCGAGCACGACCGGGGACACGTCACCGGATTCGTCCGGGCCCTCGCGGCGGAGACCGGCTGCGCGGTCGCCAACGTCGAGTACCGCCGGGTCGGCGGCGCGGGCGGCTGGCCGGTCACGTTCACCGACACCGCGCGCGCCGTCGACCTGCTGCCCGGGCTCGCCGCGCGGGCCGACGACGGCCGGATCGACCCGGCGCGCGTGGTGTACGCCGGACACTCGGCCGGCGGCCATCTCGCCCTGTGGGCCGCCCTCCGGCACCGGCTGCCCGAAGGCGCCCCCGGCCGGGCGGCCACCCCGCCCGCGGTGCTCGGGGTGCTGGCGCTCGCACCCACGGCCGACCTGGCGTGGGCCGACGAACTGGGCAGCGGGCGGGGCGCGGTGGCCAGCCTGCTCGGCGGCGGACGCGCCCGGGTGCCGGACCGGTACGCCGCCGCCGACCCGGCGCTGCTGGGCGCGCCCGCCGGCCGCACCGTCGTGGTGCACGGCGTCCGGGACGAGGCGCTGCCCGTCGCCATGTCCCGCCGCTACGCCGCGACGACCGGCGCGACCCTCCACGAGCTTCCCGGATGCGGCCACTTCGAGGTGATCGACACCGCGTCCGCGGCATGGCCCGTGATCGTCGGCGCGGTCCGTGGCCTGGTGGCCGAGGGCGGCACCCGCACCGGGCGCGCGAGCCGCCGCGCACGATGACCCGCTGCGCACGGGCCCGGCCACCGGGTCGGCTCAAGTCGCCTTCGGGCTGTGTCTGGTTCAGCGCACCGGGAAGCCGAAGGAGTAGCCCTGCTGCTTCAGCCACGGCAGCAGGGTGCGCAGCGCGGCCACCGTCTGCGAGCGGTCGCCGCCCGCGTCGTGGAAGAGGATCGTCGGCCCGTTGCTCAACTCCCGCTGAACCGTGGCGACGATGGTGTTCGTGCCCGGCCGCTCGAAGTCCTTGGAGTCCACGTTCCAGCCGAGCGGACGCATCCCGTGCGAGGCCGCGAGGTGCCGGCTGTACGGGGTGAACGCGCCGCCCGGAGCCCGGTAGTACATCGGCCGTACCCCGCCCGACGCCTGGGTGATCTGCCGCTCGGCCTCCAGGATCTGCTGCGACTGGTAGGCCTCGGACTTCTTGTCCATCGTGGTGTCGTGCGACACCGTGTGGTCGCACAGCCGGTGCCCGGCCGCGACGACCTGCCGGACCAGCTCCGGGTGCGCCTGGGCCTGCGGGCCGACCATGCAGAACGTCGCCTTCACGCCGTTCTCGCGCAGCACTTGGAGCACCTGCGGGGTCCAGGACGGGTCCGGGCCGTCGTCGATGGTGATGTTGACGGCGTGCTCGCCCCCCTCCGAGGCATGGGCGATGTCGGCGGACACGGCCGCCGTCCTCGGCGCGGCGTGCCGGGTCGGGGCACCCGCCCCGGCCGGATCCCCGCCCGGCTGACCGGCCTCGGCGGTCCACACCGACGTGGCCGCCGCCACCGCGGTCACCCCGACCGCCGCCGCCAGCATCCGGCCGTACCAACCCCGCCCACTGTGCCGCGCCATGCCCCGCCCCGTTCCGTGCCGTGTCCCTGTGCTGTCGTGCACCCGCGTTCCGTGCACCTGTCAGGACGGCCGGGGTTGATCGCGGGATCCGGCTGTTACCGATCACGGACAATTCCGCGGCGCTTCCGCGACAGATGCCACCGGGATCAACGGCGCGGGAGGGGCGGAGGACACCGCGGAGAACGAGGTACCCCGTGTCGTACGACAGAGGTGGCACTACGTCTCAGGCCCGAGGGACGGGTATGCCGGCGGTGTTCCTGCTGAACGTCGGCCCGCTGATGCTCGTGCTGAGATGTCGAGGATCAGCCGTCGCAGGCGTCCGGTAAGGCGCTACGGTGCCCGGATGGCCCTCTATCCGGAGATCGAACCGTACGCGGACGGCATGCTCGACGTGGGTGACGGCAACCGCGTGTACTGGGAGACCTGCGGCAATCCCGACGGCAGGCCCGCCGTCGTCCTGCACGGCGGACCGGGATCCGGGTGCACCCCGTACGCCCGGGGCCGGTTCGACCCGGCCGCCTATCGGATCGTCCTGCTCGACCAGCGCGGCTGCGGCCGGTCCACACCGCACGCGAGCCGCCACGACACCGACATGAGCGTCAACACCACGGCCCACGTCATGGCCGACCTGGAACTGCTGCGCCGGCACCTGGGCATCGCACGGTGGCTGGTGTGGGGCGTTTCCTGGGGGTCGGTGCTCGCGCTGCGGTACGCGCAGACCCGCCCGGGTGTGGTCTCGGAACTGGTGCTCACGGGCGTCGCCACCGGGTCGAACGCGGAGGTCGCGCTGCTGACCCGAGGGCTCGGCAAGGTCTTCCCGGACGCCTTCGAGCGGTTCCGGTCCCAGGTGCCCGCGGACGAGCGCGACGGCAACCTCGCCGCCGCCTACAGCCGGCTGCTCGAATCACCCGACCCCGAGGTGCGGGAACGGGCCGCCCGGGCCTGGACCGACTGGGAGACCGCCACGATCCCCGCGCCGCCGCGCTCCGTCGCCCGCTACGAAGACCCCGTCTTCCGCATGGGCTTCGCCCGCACCGTCACGCACTACTGGGGCAACGACCACTTCCTCGGCGAAGGCAACGACGACGGCGTGGTCCTGCGCGATGCCCACCTGCTCAAGGGCATCCCCGGCACCCTGGTCCAGGGAAGCCTCGACTTCGGCAACCTCCTCGGCATCGTCTGGCGGCTCCAACAGGCCTGGTGCGGCAGCGAGTTGGTGCTCGTGGACGACAGCGGACACTCCACCGCCGTTTCCGGTATGGCGGAGGCGCTGGTGGCGGCGACCGACCGGTACGCGACCCGCGGCTAGCCGCCGAAGAAGGGGGCGGGTGCGAAGCGGCTGTGTCAGACCGGCCGCTCGGCAGGAGCCAGAGCCCGTCCCGCCTGTCCCGGCAGGGGCCGGTCCGTCGACCGAGGAGTGCCCGAGGGCGACCACACCGCCCCCGCCCCGTCCCGCTGCTGGACCAGTTCGACTTCGCGTGGAAGCGGCTGCTGCACCGGCTGGCCGGGCCCGTCATGGGCAGCGGCGACGGCGGGGACTTCGGGGTCGAGCCCATGACCGACGACGAGTACTCGTCCGTAACGCAGCGACGCGGAGGAGCCCTTCCTCGACATCGTGTAGTGGGTCAACCAGGAGGTGCTGCACCACGGAGCCGAGATCGCCCTGCTCCGCGACCTCTACCGGGCGAGCGGGCGGAGCCGGCAGGCCGGACGGCCGTGCCGGATCAACTCCCGGCCAGTGCCGCTCGGACGATCGCCGCGGCCGCCGTGCCCGCGGCCCGTACCGGTTCGGTGGTTCGCGCGGCCCGGCCCAGCATGAAGGCGCCCTCCAGCAGAGCGATGACCGAACTCGCCGTCTCCCGGGCGGCGGACTCGGCCATGCCGCCCTGGGCGTAGTAGGCGGCGAGGTGGCCAATCCAGCTGTCGAAGACCTCCGAAGTGGCCCGCCGCAGCGTGTCGTTGGTGCTCGCGACCTCCATCGCGACCGTCGCGATCGGACACGGGTCGGCGAAGTCCAGATCCGCGAGGGTGCCGGCCGCGGCGGCGAAGGCGTCGGCGGTGGCCGCCACCCGGTCCTCGTGCGGCTCCATGAGCGTGGTGATCAGTCCCAGATAGACGGCCCCCGAGGTGCGGATCACCTCCTCGCCCAGCTGGGCCTTGCCGCCGGGGAAGAAGTGGTAGATCGAGCCGAAGGGCGCCGAGGCGGCCTCGGCGATCTGCTTCATCCCGGTGCCGGTGTAGCCCGAGCGCCGGAACAGCTCGGTCCCCGCGTGCACGATGCGCTGCCGGGTCTCATGCGTGCTGATGGCCTTGCCGTCGCTCACGGTGACACCTCCGGGGGAGCCGCTGTTGCCAAAGGGCGGTCGACGCCTATTCTGTCACTAGAACGATCTATCAAGAGACAGTCGAGTCGGCCGACCGGGGCGGAGGCACGGGCATGCCGGAGATCGACCTGAGCGCGGGGCCCATCGACTACCAGGACACCGGAGGCGACGGGCCCGTGGTGGTCCTCGTCCACGGTCTCGGCTTCGACGACTCGGTCTGGGCCGACGTCGTCTCCGCCCTGCGCCCCGACTTCCGCGTCCTGGTCCCCGTGCTGCCCCTCGGCAGCCACCGGCGCCCCATGCGCCCGGACGCGGACCTCTCCGCGCACGGCATCGCCCGCCTGCTGGCCGAGTTCATGGACCGCCTGGACCTCCGCGACGTCACCCTCGTCCAGAATGACACCGGCACGGCCCAACTCCTCGTCGGCGTACGGGACGAACGCATCGCCCGGCTCGTCCTGACCTCGTGCGAGGCCCTGGACAACTACCCGCCCGGTATCCAGGGCCGCATCCTGGACGCGGCCCGGAGGATCCCCGGCGGTGTCTTCCTCCTCCTGCAGTCCTTCCGCTTCCCCTTCCTCGCCCGCATGCAGACCTCGCTCGGCGGTATGACGAAGAAGCGGCTCCCCAAGGAAATCGTCGCACGCTGGTACGGCCCCTTGTTGACGAGCCGTCACATCCGTCGCGACTTCGCCAAGTTCCTCCGTGCCACGCGGAAGGACTGCTACCTCGAAGCGGCCCGGAGGCTCCCGGAGTTCACCCGCCCGGCACTGGTCGCCTGGGGCGCCGAGGACCGCATGATGCCGCCCGCGACGGGCCGCCGCCTGGCCGAACTGCTGCCGGACGCCCGCTATGTGGAGATCCCCGACGCCCGCACCCTGGTCCAGCTGGACAACCCGGCGGCGCTCACCGAGGAGATCCGCCGTTTCGTCAAGGACCACCCCCTGCCCGGCGAAAACCGGCTCCGCGGATCACGCGTCCAGTGAGACGTACAGCCGTGTGCCGCCGGGCCGGAAGCCGACCCTGTCGTACACGCGGCGGGAGCCCTCACCCGAGTACTCCAGCCACACGGACCGCGCTCCCCGGGTGAACATGGTGCCGGCGAGGGTCGCGGTGACCGCGGCGGCGATGCCGCGCCCCCGGTACGCCGGGAGCGTGCCCACGCCCGCCAGCTCCGCCGTGCCCTCGGCGGGCGCAGAGCAGGTCGCGCCGCCGGCGCAGCCTCCACCGGGAGCGCGGACGAACCGGACGGCTCCGCCGCCCTCCTCGGTACGCCGCAACCGTGCCGCGCCTTCCGGGGACGGGGCCCACTCGCCGCCGAAGGCCTCCGACAGCGCGAGGTCGAGCGCCGTGTAGTCCGCCTGCTTGGCCGGGGCCTCCACCTCGACCGGGCCCGCCGAGCCGGGGCCGGGACCGGGGACGGCCAGCGTGGCGGGGGTGCAGACCAGGTATGCGTGCACCGCCTCCGTGCCGAAACCGGCCCGCCGCAGCGCGGGTTCCACGGCGGGGGCGGCGTCCGGGGCGAACTCCAGCCGGGGCCTGAGCCCGCGCTCGCGGAACGCGGCGATCAGGTCGGCGACGTCCCGGTCGGTGGGCTCGGCGCCGGGGAAAGGGGTGGCGTAGTTGACGTACGGGCTGGTCGTCGAGGGATCGAACCCCACGACGAAGCCGCCGACTTCCCGCGCCGCCGGGCGGCGCCGGAGGTGGGCGACGGCAAAGCTCTGGACATCGGTGCGCACGATGAAGACCTCACGATTAGGGCTGTCACAAGGGAACGACCTCTGCGAGGAGGCGGGCGGTGTGCCGGACACCGCGTCGTGGGGCCGCCGTGAGGAGACGCGAAAGGTACTGCCAGGCGCTGCCGTAAGGGCAGGCGGCTCAGTACCGACGGCGGCCGCTGCGGGACGCCGGAACCATGGACCTCAGTCCTTCGTGACGAGTGGTCGGACGCGCTCTCGAACTCGCCGGATCTTGCCACAGTGTGTCAGGACATGACAAGCGGAAGATTCCTCCGGCGGTGTGTCGAGGTGCGAGCGTCCCGTTCGACGCTTGGTATGGAGGCGCGACCCGCCTCGGAAGGACAGCCCGAACAGGAGACGACATGAGGATCCGAGCCCGCATGGGCATGAGCGTCGACGGTTATGTCACCACTCCGACCGGATGGCCCGCGCACACGGCCGACCCCGCTTTCGTGTCCGGCGAGAGCCACGGCATCCGGGAGTTCCTGGAGGGGTGCGAGGCCGCGCTGATGGGCCGCACCACCTTCGAGCCCGCGCTGACCAACGACCGCTGGCCCTGGCCGGACCTGGATGTGTTCGTGCTCGGCTCCCACCGCCCGGCCGGCACCCCCGAACACGTCGTCACCGACAGCGATCCCGAGCGGCTGCTGGAGAGGATCCGCACGGCCAACCGGGGTGGCGACGTCCATCTCGTCGGAGGACCGCGCACCATCCAGACCTTCCACGCCCTCGGCGCGCTCGACACGCTGGAGCTGGTCGTCGTGCCGCTGCTGTTCGGCGGCGGCACACAACTGACGCCCGCGCTCGACCCGTCCCTCGGGCTCACCTTCCACAGCGAGCGCGCCCTGCCGGGCGGATCCGTGGAGATCGTCTACACCTGCAAGGGCAGCCGGTCGTCACTCCCGAGCAGTCCCGCGAGCCAGCGCTGACTTCTCGGTGCAGGCAATGACGGCAGGATGCGAAGAACAGGGCTGCCGGATGCCGCTGACACGGCCTGACATGCCCCGCGCGCGACCTGTGGCGTGGGGGCTCAGCGGCTCGAGCGCTGCGCGGCCACGATCGCGTTCACCGTCGGCTCCGCCCCGGCCAGCCGCTGCACCCGCTCGGCGAACCCCGGGAACTGCGACGCGATCTTGGTGAGGAAACGCAGTTCGGCCGGCGCCACGTTGACCTCGGCGAGATCGCGTTCGATCGCCCGTGTCACGCCCTTGCAGACCTGTGCCGGCGAGACGGTGCGGACACCGCCGGGCGTCGCCGAGCCCGTCTTCGCGAACATGCCCAGATCGCGTACGAAACCCGGCTGGACGATCGATACGCCCACGCCCGTGCCGTGCAGATCCTGGCGGAGGGCCAGCGAGAAGCCGCGCAGCCCGAACTTCGTCGCGGTGTACAGGGCTGACGACTTGGTGGCGGCCATCCCGGACAGCGACCCGACGAAGCAGATGTGGCCGCGGCCGGCGGCCACCATGCCGGGAGCGAGCAGCCGCGCGAGCACCGCCGGGGCCCGCAGGTTCACGGCCAGGGCGCGGTCGATCTGCTCCGGCGTGTAGTCGAGCAGTTCGCCGCTGGAGGGCAGGGCGGCGTTGGCGATCAGGATGTCCGTGCCAGCGGCCTCCTCGGCCAGCCGCCGCACATCGTCGGGGTCGGCCAGATCGGCGGCGATCGTGCGGGCGCCGTAACGGTCGGCCAGGGGTTCGAGCGCGTCGAGCCGGCGGCCTGTGAGCACGAGACGGGCGCCGCGGGCGGACAGTTCGGCGGCGAGCGCGCCGCCGATGCCGCCGGTGACACCGGTGAGCAGAACGGTTGACCCGGCAATGTGCACGACTACACCCTCCAGTCTTGTTCGTTCGAACGAACAATAGGGAGCCCGGGCAGCCCTGTCCACAGGCGAGGGCACCCGATGATGGAAGAATGCACGCCATGCCCGACGCCGCCCCTGCCGCCCCGATGCGCCAGCGCATCATCACCGCCGTCCTGCGGATCATCGGCGAGGACGGAGTCGCGGCGGTCACGAACCGGCGGATCGCCAAGGAGGCGGGCGTCTCCCTCGGTTCGGTCACCTACCACTTCGAGACCCAGCACGACCTGCTGCGGGAGAGCCTGCTGCACTTCGTGCGCGAG
The DNA here is from genome assembly GCF_044456925.1 of Streptomyces sp. NPDC050743. Taxonomy (NCBI): domain Bacteria; kingdom Bacillati; phylum Actinomycetota; class Actinomycetes; order Kitasatosporales; family Streptomycetaceae; genus Streptomyces; species Streptomyces sp. NPDC050743. The sequence continues at coordinate 26,757 of NZ_JBITGJ010000068.1, read as the reverse complement.
GAGGCACGGCACTTCACCGAACTGGCCGACCAGTGCCGGACGGAGGGCCTGGACGTGAAGGACGCGGCGTCGCTGGCCGGCCAGGTGGCCTGCGGCTCGGCGCTGGACAGCGCCCATCCGGCGCCCTTCGAGCTGTACCTCCAGGCCGGGCGGGACGAGTGCCTGCGCGAGGCGGCGGCCGAGGCCTTCCGGGCCTACGACCTGCTCGCCGCCCGGATCCTCACCGCGCTGGGCGTCCCCGACGCGGACCGCCTGGCCGCCACGACGGTCGCCCTGGTGATGGGCCTGCAACTGCGGCGCCTGGCCACGGGCAACCCCGCGGACGACCTGGCCGACGCCCTCCTGCTGCTCATTCCCGGGTCGGCCGACCGGTCCTCCGCGGCCGCTTCGCAAGAGTCGCAGGCGCAGTAGGGCCCCGGCGCCGTCGAACGACGTCGTGCGGCCCGCTCCCTCCGCCGACCCGCTGGCTTCGACTCCCTTGGCCGCCCACGGCGTTGTCTACAGGGCCCGGGCGATGAGCAGAGCCACGTCGTCGTGGTCGTCGGGGTGGCGCAGGCCGTACAGCAGGACGTCGCAGGTCTCCTCCAGCGGCCGGCGCGGCTCGTCGAGGAGGTCCAGCAGGGCGTTCAGCCGGTCGTCGATGGGGTGCTGACGGGTCTCCACGAGGCCGTCGGTGTAGAGGACCAGCACATCACCGGGGCGCAGGGAGACCGTCGTGGTCTCGAACCGGACGCCGCCGACGCCGAGCGGTGCCGCGGCCGGCAGCTCCAGGAGCCTGGGCGCCTCGCCGGGCCGCGCGAGCGCGGGCGGCATGTGTCCGGCGTTGGCGACGCAGCACTGCCCGGTACCGGGGTCGTACACCGCGTACAGGCAGGTGACGATGTAGTGCTCCAGATCGCAGGTGATCTTGTCCAGATGCTGCAGCACCGCGCCGGGGGCGAGGTCGAGATCGGCGTAGGCGCAGGTGGCGGTGCGCAACCGGCCCATGGTGGCGGCCGCGTCGATGCCGTTGCCCATGACGTCACCCACCACCAGGGCGGTCTTCTCGTCGCTCAGCGGGATGACGTCGTACCAGTCGCCGCCGACCTCGCTGGTGGCCTGCGCGGGCTGGTAGCGGGAGGCGAGCTCCAGGCCCGTGTGGTGCGCCGCGTGCTCGGGCAGCAGACTGCGCTGCAGGGTGAGGGCGGTGTTGCGGACGCTCTGGAACCAGCGGGCGTTGTCGATGGCCACGGCGGCCCGGCCGGCGAGTTCGGCGGCCAGGACGACATCGTCGTCGTCGAACGGCTGCGGATTGCGGGTCCGTTTGAGATCGAGGGCGCCGAGCACCTCACCGTGCGCGATCAGCGGCACGGCGAGATACGAGTGGACGCCGGCCTCGGCGAGCAGGGCGCCGGCCTCGGAGTCCCGGGCGATGCGGGGCAGGTCCTGCGGCCCGACATGACGTATCAGAACCGGCCGCCCGGTGTGGACGCACAGGGTGACCAGGCTGTCCCCCTCGTAGCACGCCACGTTGCCGGGAGGGTCGGCGGCGCGCAGCGCGACCGTGGGATGGGCCGCCTTCAGGGCGAGGGCGCGGAAGACCTCCGGGCCGTTGTCCGGCCGGCGCATACGACGGCAGGCCAGGGCGGAGTCGAGGACGTCCACGGCGACCACGTCGGCCAGTGCCGGGGCCGCGATCTCCGCCAGTTCGTGGGCGGTCTGCTCCACGTCCAGCGCGGTGCCCACCCGCGCGGAGGCGTCCGCGATGAGCGCCAGGCGCCGCCGCGCCCGGTCGGCCTCGGCCGCCGAGCGGTGCCGCTCGGTGACGTCCACCACCGAGACGGCCGCGCCCAGCACCCGGCCGCCGGGATCCTCCAGCCGGTAGAAGGACAGCGACCAGGCGTGATCGGCTCCGCCGTCGGCCGCCGGGCGGCCGACGTGGTACTGGTCCAGCAGGGACGTACCGGTGGTGAGCACCTGACGCAGGGCGGACTCGACGGTGTCGGCGTCCGGGAAGGGCAGGGTCTCCCTCAGGTGACGGCCGATGTGGTCCTCGGCGGGAGTGCCGTCGATCCGCTCCAGCGCCGGATTGACCAGGAGATACCGCAGATCCGGGTCCAGCAGGGCCAGGCCGATGGGGGACTGGTTGATCAGCCGCTCGCACAGGGCCAGGTCGGTCTCGACGCGCTGGAGGAGGGTGTGGTCGGCCGCGATGCCCAGGGCGTAGATGTCCCCGAGGTCGTCCAGCAGCCGCATGGTGCGGAACTCGGTCAGCCGGCTGCTGCCGTCCTTGTGCCGGATGGGAAACGCGCCGGCCCAGCCCCGGCCGGTCTCCAGCACCTCGGCGAACAGACTCACCACGGCCTGCAGATGCTCCGGGTCCACCAGCAGGTGCGCCGCGGGCTTGCCGAGGGCCTCCTCCGAGGAGTAGCCGAAGAGTTCCTCGGCCTGCGGGGTCCAGAAGACGATACGGCCGCGGGTGTCCAGGGCCACCGCGGCCACGCTCAGCACGTCCAGCAGCCCGGTCGGCTGGGGCGTCTCGCCGCCGTGGTCTTCGTGGCCGGCTTCCAAGGAGTCCAGTGTCATGCCGGTTCACCTCCACCGGCCGGGCGGCCGCGCGCGGACGCCGGCGGCCGGTGCTTCCATGGTCCCTCCGGTATCGGCCCCGACCCAACCACAGGGCGCCCCTTCCGGGGGTACGCCACACCTCCCGCTGTATCCCCGCCCACCATCGGACAAACGGGCCCATAGTGGGTATGGGTGGAACTGATGGAATCCGCGCCAGAGGGCTTCGCCGCAGCCACGCCGCAGGGACCGGGTGATCTCTTCGACGCGTCCACCGACGCGGCCGCGGTGATATCGGAACACGGCGTCGTGGTCGGTTGGACCCACAGCGCCGAAACGTTTCTCGGCCACGCGGCACGGGACGTCGTGGGCGGCTCCGCAGCGCGCCTGCTCGCCGTGCCCGAGGACCCCGTACGGATCGCTGGCGTCGTGCAGCGGTGCCGCGCCGGAAACGGCTGGAGCGGGCAGATCGCCGTACGGCACCGCGACGGCCGCAGCCTCGACATCCAGCTGCGGGTCTCGGCCTCGTTCCGCGTCGGCGACACCGAGTGCTTCCTGCTGTCCGCCCGTGCCCAGCGGCAGCGGTGGCCCATGGGCGAGTCGGTCCTGGACGGGTTCCTCACCCGCGCCCCGGTCGGCATGGCCGTCATGGACACCGACCTGCGTTACGTCTGGCTGAACGACACCCTGGAGCGGTTCGGCGGGGTCCCCCGGGACGCGCGGCTCGGCCGCCGGCTGAGCGAGCTGCTGCCCGGGCTGCAGGCCGAGGCCCTGGAGAGCCTGATGCGCAAGGTGATCGCGACGGGCATGCCGGTGACCGACTACGAGTACGTGGGCTGGAGCTGGGCCGACCCGCACCGCCAGCACGCCTACTCGACCTCGTTCTTCCCCCTGGTCGACGCCGACGACGCCATCACCGGCGTGTGCTACATGGTCCAGGACGTCACCGAGCGGTGGAACGCCCGCCAGCTGCTGACCATGGTCAACGAAGCCGGCACCAGCATCGGCACCACACTCGACGTGATGCAGACCGCCCAGGAACTCGCCGACTTCGCCGTCCCCCGTTTCGCGGACTTCGTCGTCGTCGACCTGCTGGAACCCGTGCTCAGCACCGAGGACCACGGGGTCTGGCTGACCGACGCGGGCCCCGCGCACGCCAGTCCCGTGATGCGCCGGGCGGCGCTGCGCTCGGTGCGCGAGGGCACACCCGAGGCCATCGTCCGGATCGGCGAACGGGTCGAGTTCATCCTGCCGCCCCACGAAGGCCACCTGCTCTTCGACGGCGAGCCCCTGCTCATCCCGGTCCTCGACCCCTGCGACGAGCTGTGGGTCGCACGGGACCCGGAGCGGACCGAACGCATGTGTGCGTACGGCATGCACTCGCTCATCGCCGTGCCGATGCGGGCCCGCAACACCGCCCTCGGCCTCGCCACGTTCGTCCGGTCGCTCAACCCCGTCTCCTTCGGGCCCGACGACGTCCTGCTGGCCCGGGAACTGGTGGCACGCGCGGCGGTGTGCGTGGACAACGCCCGCCGCTACACCCGGGAGCACGCGGCGGCGATCACGCTGCAGCGCAGCCTGCTGCCACCCGCCCTGAACGGCGGCACCGCGCTGGAGGTGGCCTCCTCCTATCTGCCGGCGGACCCCTCCGGTGGCGTCGGCGGGGACTGGTTCGACGTGATCCCGCTGTCCGGCGCACGGGTGGGCCTCGTCATCGGCGATGTGGTCGGCCACGGCATCTCCGCGGCGGCGAGCATGGGCCGGCTGCGCACCGCGGTGCAGACCCTCGCCGCCTTGGAGATGTCTCCCGACGACCTGCTCGCCCATCTCGACGACCTCGTGCTCCGGCTGAGCGACGAGGAGGCGGCCGCCGGCACGGCAGGCCGCAGCACCTTCATCGGCGCGACCTGCCTCTACGCCGTCTACGACCCGGTCAGCAGACGGTGTGCGCTGGCCCGGGCCGGTCACCCGCCGCCCGTCGTCGTGGCACCGGACGGACACGCCTACTTCCCGGACATCCCCGCCGGACCCCCGCTCGGGCTGGGTGGCATGGCCTTCGAGGCGACCGAGATCGAACTGGCCGAGGGCAGCCTCTTCGGCCTGTACACCAACGGTCTCATCGTGGGCCGCGACCACGACGTGGAGCGGGGCATGTCCCGGCTCAAAGAGATCCTCGACCACACCGGGGACGACCTGGACACGCTGTGCACGTTCGTCGTACGGCAGCTGGTTCCCGTGCCCCAGCCCGACGACATCGCCCTGCTGCTGACCCGCACCCACACCCTGGGAGCCGACCAGGTCGCCTCCTGGGACATACCCCCCGACCCGGCCGCCGTCGGCACCCTCCGCGCCCTCGCCACCCGCCAGGTCGAGGAGTGGGGCCTCGCAGAACTGGCCATGACGACCGAACTGGTCGTGAGCGAACTCGTCACCAACGCCATCCGCTACGCCGCCACGCCCCTGCGGCTACGGCTCCTCCGCGACGCCCGCCTCACCTGCGAGGTCTGCGACGCCAGCAGTACGGCTCCCCGGCTCAGGCATGCCAGGAGCACGGACGAAGGCGGCCGCGGACTCTTCCTGGTCGCCCAGCTCACCCAGCGCTGGGGCGCCCGGTACACCGGCGAAGGGAAGATCATCTGGGCCGATCAGGAGATCCCCTGAACCCGGATTTGCCTTCGAGCGCACTCCAGCATCCAGACTGACCGTGACGACGATCCGGGCCGAGGACAGAACAGGACGGCGGCAGATGGCAGCGACAGACAGGGCGGGGCACCCACTGCCTTACGACACCTACCGCGAGGCCGTCGCCCGCGAGACCCTGCTCTTGTGCGAGGTGACCGAGGGCGTCGACCCGGCGGCCCCCGTGCCCTCCTGCCCCGACTGGACCCTGGCCGACCTCACCCGGCACGTAGGAGCACTGCAGCGCTGGTTCTGCACCCTGCTGACCCGGCTGGTGCAGGAGCCTCCCCGCAGCCGCGACGTCGAGCTCGGGCTGCCGGAGCACGCGCGCGACTATCCCGGCTGGGTGGCGGCGGGGGTGCCCGCTGTGGCGGCCGTCCTGCGGGACACCGATCCCGGGGCGCCGATGTGGGTGTGGGGCGAGGACCGGCACGCGCGGTTCTGGGTCCGCCGGATGCTGTTCGAGACGCTGGTTCACCGGGTGGACGCGGAGCGGGCCGTCGGCCTGACCTCGGACATCGACCCCGTGCTCGCGGCGGACGGCGTGGACGAGTTCCTCGTCAACCTGCCCCACGCGGGCCTCTTCGCCCCCGGTGTGACCAAGCTGCGCGGTGACGGCGAGACCCTCGCGTTCCGCAGCACGGGCGTCGACGGCGGCCCCGGCGAGGAGTGGCGGATGCGGCTGGACCCGGACGGCTTCCGCCCGGTGGGCGGCGAGGCCGAGGACTCCGGGCCGGTCACGGCGGCGGTGCGCGGGCAGGCGGCGGACCTGCTGCTCCTCCTCTACGGGCGGCGGTCGTACCAGGACTTCGGCTTCGAGGTCTCGGGACAGGCCGCGGTCCTCGACAACTGGTTCACCCACACCGCCTTCTGACCCGGGCCGCGCTCACTCGGCGGGCGGCTGCGCCGACGGTGCCTCGGGCAGCAGACAGACCGCGAGCGCCGCGGTGTCGTCCTTGAGCCCGTCGTGGCTGTAGGCAAGCAGGTCGTCGTGGAGCCGTGCGAGCAGCTCCTTCGGCGGGAGGGGACCCCAGGAGCGGAGGCGGTCGAGCAGCGGGTAGAAGGCGCCGGTCGCGTCCCGCGTCTCCGTGACGCCGTCCGTGTACAGCAGCACCTGATCGCCGGGCCGGAACGGGTAGGTGTCGAGGTGATACGGGTCCTCGACCAGCATGCCGAGGTTCAGGGGCGGTGCCGGCCGCCCGCTGTCCAGTTCGCGCACCTCGCCGTCCCGCAGCCAGACGGGCGGCGGATGGCCGCAGTTGACGATGCGGACGATGTGGCCCTGGGCGGGGACCTCGGCGAAGACCGCGGTGACGAACCGTTCGCTCGTCTCGGTCCCGCCGAGCTGCGTCGCCCTGCGGCTCATGCTCGTGTCCACCCGGCCGGCCAGAGCGAGCAGATCGGGTTCGTCGTACGCCACCTCGCGGAACGCCCCGAGCATGGCGGCCGCGGTCTCCACCGCCACCAGTCCCTTGCCTCGGACGTCACCGATGAGCAGACGGACGCCGAACCGGGTGGGGACCGCTTCGTAGAGGTCGCCGCCGATGCGTGCCTCCGCGGAGGCGGAGAGATACAGGCTCTGCAGCCGGAGGTTGCCGATCCTGTGCGGTAGGGGGCGGAGCAGAACGCGCTGCGCGGTCTCGGCCACGAACCGCACGTCGGCGAGCGTGCGTTCACGCCGGATCCGGTGGGCGGCCAGGATCGCGCCGAGACCGCCCACGAGGGCCGTACAGATGTAGGAGGCGACGTAGTGACGGTCCAACAGATAGGCGGCGGGCCGGCCCGCACAGCAGGGGGTACCGGCCAGCACCGCTTCGAGGCCCACGGCGAACACCGTGGCGGCGCCGACAACCAGGGGCCCGTGCGCGAACGCGGCCAGTACCGGCACGGCGATCAGTGCGAAGCTCACCGGCCAGTCGACGGGCGTGAGCGGCTCCAGCAGCAGCACGGCCGCGACGTAGAGCACGGGCAGCCAGCGCAGCCACGCCGGAGGCGCCGGCAGCCGGGGCCGTGGTGTCGTGCCGTCCTGCTCCGGCTCCCGGCCGGTCCGTCCGATCTTCACCCGTCCAGCCTGGTCTGCCGCGCCCCCGCACCCCTGTGATTGCTCCACTCAACGGCATGTTCCGGGTGCCATGCGCGGTCGGTGATTGCGTCCACGATCGGTGATCGTCACCCTGGGCGGGTGATCCTGGTTCCAGGCCGGCTGTGGCAGGGGAGCCCGGTGCGCAGGGCACTGGGCACCGGGCTCCCCGCAGGCGCTTTCTTCGCCGCCTTCGTCCTCGTGGAGTCGGGCTCGTGGGTCGGCGCGGCCGTCGTCTTTCTGATCCTGAGTCCGTTCCACGGCATCCGGTCGGCACGGCGCATGGGCAGAGCATGGCCAGGGGCCCAGGACATGAACGCCTCCGACCGCGCGGCGGTGGTGCGTGCCACCCGGCGCGGCGAGGCCATCGACGACCCCGCGCTGGCGCCCGCGGTCGTCGAGTACGCCGACGGCCTGTGCCGAGTCGCCGAGGAGGACCGGCTGCGCCGCCCGCTGGTCCTCCTCGTGACCGCCCTTGCGATCGTGCTCGCCGTGTACGACAGCTTGACGGCGCCGACCGGCGTGCTCGTCGTGTCATGGCTGGTGGTCGCGCTCCTGCTCGCCGACATCGCCTGGTGGCCCGGCAGACGCTCGCGCGTGCTGAGCCGGGTGGAGCGGGCGCGGGAGCTCGCCCGCTCCGCCCGCACCGGAGACCGCCCGGCGCTCTAGGCGCCGAAGCCGATGGCGAAGACGTGCAGTCCCCCGGCGGCGACATCGGACGGCAGGCGCACGCTGCTGACCGTCTTGCCCGCGCTCAGGGCCACCGGCGTCGTGGCGAACACATACGTCTGCGTGCTGTCCGACGCGGTGCCCGCATGGTTGCGGTAGGGCAGGGTCACCGCGACGGTGTTGTCGGCGAGCGGTGAGGCGGCGCCCGCGCTCAGCGTCCAGTCGGAGAGGCCGAGGGCGACCGACTGGGTCGTGCCGTCGGTGTAGGTGACGGTCGCGGTGCCGGACGCCGGGCCGTTGTTGGCGGCCCCCAGGAAGGAGATGCTGCCGGAGCCGGACGTCCGTACCGTCTGCCCGTTGGCCTCGTAGTTGTCCCGTGCGCCGGACGCCACGTCGGGCCAGGTGAACGTGACCCCGTTGACCGTGAGCTTCGCACCGGGGGTGACTCCCGCGGTGGCCAGGGCGTGCGCGGAGTAGCTGTAGCCCGCGCCGTCGAAGTCGGCCGAGGCCGCGGCGGTGTCGCCGGACGTCCCGACGCCCGTGTAGCCGGGCGCGCCCGGATAGGAGCGCGGGGCGGCGGAGGCGTCCGACGCCCAGGACGTGTTGGGGGAGGTGCCGAGTACGTAGGTGAGGGTGCCGCCGCCGGTGAGGGCGCCGTCGGGCGCGTGGGCGGCGTTCCATGCCGTGCCGTTCCAGGCGGCGGACTGGACGTACGGCGCGTCGTCCGCCGCCCCCGTGCCGTTGATCGTGAGGGTGCGGCCGGACGGCAGGGTGATCAGCGCCTGGCTGAAGAGCGGGCTGCCCAGCGCCAGGTCGGCGGTGCCGGGGGTCTCCGGGTACATGCCGAGGGCGGACCACACGTACCACGAGCTCATCTCGCCCAGGTCGTCGTTGCCCGCAAGACCGGACGGGCTGTCGGTCCAGATCTGGTCCTGGACCTGCCGGACGACCTGCTGCGTCCGGTACGGGCGGCCGATGTAGTCGTACTCCCAGGGGATGTCGAGGCTGGGTTCGTTGCCCAGGTCGGTGTATCCGCCGGCGCCGGTCAGCGAGGACAGGTCCGTGTCCAGGTACTTGGCCATGGCCGCGTCACCGCCCATGGCGGTCGCCAGCCCGTGCACGTTGAACGGCACCATCGGCGTGTACTGCCAGGAGTCGCCCTCGACGAAGTTCTTCCCCGACGTCGGCGAGAAACCGGCCGTCCAGGTGCCCGAGGCGTCGCGGGGTTGGATGAAACCGCTGCCGAAATCGAACAGGTTCCGCCAGTCCTGCGCCCGGTCCGCGAACCTGTGCTGATCGGCGGTGTGTCCGAGGGCACCGGCGAAGGCCGAGACGGCGAAGTCGGCCGAGTCGTACTCCAGCGTGGTGGACCCGGCGCCGTAGAAGTTGCAGCAGCCGTACCTGCCGTTGCTGGGCAGCCGGCCGAGTTGCTCCAGGTAGGCGAGCCCGGGCCGGTTGTCGTTGGGGACGGTGGCCTCCGCGATCATGCCCTTGAGCGCGGTGGCGGTGTCGAAGTTCCTGGCGCCGAAGGCGTAGTAGTCGGCGATCATCTCGTCCGCCGGATCGCCGACCATGACATGGGTCTCGCCGTTGTTCTCCGACCACTTGGGGAACAGGCCGGTCTGGCGGTAGTCGTCGACCATCGACTGAGCGGTGTCCGAGGCGGTCTGCGGCGCGACCAGGGCCTCCAGCTGGGCCTGCGAGCGGTAGACGTCCCAGCCCGAGTAGTTGGCGTAGGCGCCGCCGTGGCCGGGGTCGACGGTGTGGACCTTGCCATCGAAGCCGGGATAGCGGCGGTTGGTGTCACTGATCACGTTCGGATGCAGCAGCGCGTGATACAGCGCGGTGTAGAAGATTGTCTGCCGGGCGGGCGTCCCGCCGGCGATCCGCACCCGTCCCAGCAGGGACTTCCAGGCGTCGTGTGCCGCGCCGCGCACCTTGGCCAGGTCCCAACCGCCGTTCTCAACCTGCCGGTTGCCCACGGCGCCAGCGGCCGACACATAGGAGATGCCCACCTTGGCCTGAACGGTCCGGTCGGTGGTGGTGTCGAACGTGACGTAGCCGTCGGAGCCGCTCGCCCGGGGAGCGAAGGCGTGGGGCGTACGGGACACGCTGCCGTGCAGCGTGGGCTCGTTCGGCTCCTCGGGAGCGCTGGGGGAGGCGTGGGTCCTGGGAGTGGTGGGTGTGGCGGCGGCCAGGGCGGTGCCGCTGCGACGGAACGGCTGGTCGAAGACCATGTCGTAGTAGACGGTGTAGGAGTTGCCCTCGCCGCAGAAGTTGCCGCTGGTGACCTTGCCTCTGACCTCTGTGTCGTTCACCAGGTCGAACTCGGCGGCGCTGTCGCCGTTCTCGCTGCTCGTCAGCTTGAACAGCAGGTTCGCCTGACGGGTGGACGGGAAGGTGAAGCGGGCCATGCCGCTGCGGGTCGTGGCGGTCAGTTCCGTCTTGACGCCGTTGTCCAGCGACACCGTGTACGAGCCGGGCGTCGCGGACTCGTGGGCGTGCGAGAAGCCGTCCGTGGCGCGCGTGTCGACGGCGCCGACGGTCGGCAGCACCGGGATGTCGCCGGCGGCCCGGCAGCCCGGTCCCGCGATGTGGGTGAGGCCGAATCCGGTGATGGCCGAGTCGGCGTACTCGTAGCCGCCACCGTCCGGCCGGTGCGGGCTGGTGTCGGGGCTCCACTGGACCATCCCGAACGGGGTGTCGGCCCCCGGGAAGTCGTCGGCGGCGTGCGAGGTCCCGATGAACGGGTTCACGAGCGAGGCCGGATCGGCGACCGGCGCGAGGGTGACGGGAGCGGCGTGGACGGGGGCGGAGACGGCACCCAGAACCAGGGCGCCGGTGGCCAGCACGGACAGAAGGCGGAACGGCACCATCGTGACCATGTCCCTTCGACAACGTTGTCCCGAAGGTTGCCCCTTCAGTCCCGGCTGTCAAGGACGCGCGGTACAGAACCAGCCGTTCGCCTGACAGAGCGTCACATTGGTCGAATGTCCGCCACCTTGGCCCAAGTCCAAAACTTTTCATAAGGCCAAAGCAACAAATCTTGACGGCAACCACCACCGTGCGTACGTTCCGCAACGGCCGCTCCGGCGCTCCAACTCGACTGCTCCCAGCCCCCCATCACCCCCCATCGAGGAGCCCAGCATGCGCGGAAGCCCCAGATCACTCGCGTCGCTCCTGGCCGTCGTCGGCCTCGTCCTCGGCGCGTTGCTCGGCCTGCCCGGACTGTCACAGGCCGCGGGTTCGCTGCCCTGTGACGTCTACGGCGCCGCCGGCACTCCCTGCGTCGCCGCGCACAGCACGGTGCGCGCGCTCTTCGCCTCCTACGACGGCCCGCTGTACCGGGTCACCCGCGCCTTTGACGGGGCCGGCACCGACATCGGGCCGCTGTCCCCGGGCGGTTACGCCGACGCCGGAGGGCAGGACAGGTTCTGCGCGGACACCACGTGCGCCATCACGAAGATCTACGACCAGACCTCCCGGCACAACGACCTCACCCCGGGCCCGGCGGGCACCTCCGGCATGGGCGCGGACCGGGGCGCGGACGCCTCAGAGATCGCCGTCACCGCCGGCGGCCACAAGGTGTACGGCGTGTGGATCTCGCCCGGAGTCGGCTACCGGTACACAGGCGCCGCCTCCGGTGTCGCCGTGAACGGACAACCGGAGGGTGCCTACATGGTGGCCAGCGGCACCCACGTCGGCTCCGCCTGCTGCTTCGACTACGGCAACGCCGAGAGCACACCGGCCGACACCGGCAACGGCCACATGGACGCCGTGAGCCTCGCGACCACCTGCTACTTCGCACCCTGCACCGGCTCCGGACCCTGGGTCGAGGCCGACCTGGAGAACGGCATGTTCCAGGGCGACAACGGCTCCAACACCGCCAACCTGGGCAACGGCAGCACCTTCGTCACCGCCGTGCTGAAGAACAACGGGCAGACGCGGTACGCGCTCAAGGGCGGCGACGCGCAGTCGGGCGGGCTCACCACCTGGTGGGATGGCGCCCTGCCCACGCGCGGCGGCTATCAGCCCATGCACCAGGAGGGCGGCATCATCCTCGGCACGGGCGGCGACAACAGCAACTGGAACATGGGCACGTTCTTCGAGGGCGTGATGGTCTCCGGCTACCCGACCGACGCCGCCGAGAACGCCGTCCAGGCGAACATCGTCTCCGTCGGCTACTCCGGTGAGACGAACGTCCCCAACGGCCCTCAGGGCACCATCACCGGCCCCGGCGGCGCGTGCGTCGACGTGGCGGCCGACGACACCGGCACTGACGGGGCGGCCGTACAGCTGTGGGACTGCCAGTCGTACGCGGAGGACCAGCACTGGACCCACTACGCCGACGGAACCCTGCGCACGCTGGGCCGGTGTCTGGACATCGTCGGCAACGGGACGGCGAACGGTACGAAGGTGGAGCTGTGGGACTGCGATGGTGTGGGTGGGCAGAAGTGGGTGCAGCAGGGTGATGGTTCGCTGCTGAATCCGCAGTCGGGTCGGTGCCTGGACTCTCCCGGTGGTGCGACGGGCAACGGGACGCGGCTGCAGATCTGGGACTGCAACGGCTCGGCGGCCCAGAAGTTCTCGGTCGACGGGGGCGCTCTGATCGCGGGCCCTGGCGGCGCGTGCGTCGACGTGGCGGCCGACGACACCGGCACTGACGGGGCGGCCGTACAGCTGTGGGACTGCCAGTCCTGGGCGGTCGACCAGCACTGGTACCACCGCACCGACGGCTCCCTCGGCACGCTGGGCCGGTGTCTGGACATCGTCGGCAACGGGACGGCGAACGGTACGAAGGTGGAGCTGTGGGACTGCGATGGTGTGGGTGGGCAGAAGTGGGTGCAGCAGGGTGATGGTTCGCTGCTGAATCCGCAGTCGGGTCGGTGCCTCGATTCTCCCGGTGGTGCGACGGGCAACGGGACGCGGCTGCAGATCTGGGACTGCAACGGCTCGGCGGCCCAGAGGTTCCGGCTGAGCTGACAGCGGATCACCCCTGGACCGCTACGGCGTCAAGCCGTGTCGGGTGTCAGTGGATGTTCTCCTCCTCCGGCACGACGACCTGGTCGATCAGTCCCTGGATCTGTTCGCTGGGCAGGGCGACCGCCATGGCCCAGTAGTAGATGACGAGGCTGAACGCGGCCGTGACGCCCATGTCCCACCACAGCGGGAACCAGGGGTGCTGGAGCGGCCCGAAGTCGCTGAGGTAGACGATGAGCCCCATGCCCACCAGGTAGACCGGCAGCCATTGCGCGGCGCGCAGGTCGAGCTGGGGAGTGATGGGGTTCATCTTGAACACCCGATTCGCGATCAGGATGACGTAGCCGAGCAGGATGGCGACGCCGAGCTTCCAGTCGGTGGTCCAACCCGACCACAGGATCAGCAGGTTGGCGACGATGAAGGCGAGCGGAGACAGCACGCCGCCGCCCGGCAGCCGGTAGGGGCGGTGGGCGTCGGGCAGCCGGTTGCGGAACACCCCGAAGGAGAGCGGAGCACCGGCGTACATCAGCACGCTCGCGCTGGTGATCAGGCCGACCAGGGAACGCCAGCTGGGGAAGGGCAGGAAGCAGATGCAGCCGACCACGAAGGCGGTGATCAGACCGACCCAGGGGACACCGCGCCGGTTGGTGTTCTCGAACGCGGACGGCACGTAACCGTTGCGGCTCAGGCCGTACGACACCCGGGAGGAGCCGGTGATGTAGATGAGACCGGTGCCGGCCGGGGAGACCACGGCGTCGAGATAGAGGACCGTGGCCAGCCAGCCCAGGCTGATGAGCGTGGCGACCTGGGCGAACGGCCCGCTCAGCGCGGTGAACGCGGAGTCGGCCCAGTGGTGGCCGATCTGGGAGGCGGGCAGCGCGGCGAGGAAGGTGACCTGGAGCAGGATGTAGATGAGGATGCCGAGCAGGATCGACCCGATCACCGCCCGCGGGATGTCCCGCTTGGGGTTGGCGCTCTCGCCGGCGAGCTGGTCGGCCTGCTCGAAGCCCAGCAACGCGAAGATGATGCCGCTGGTGGAGACGGCGGACAGGATGCCCTTGGCCCCGTAGGGGCTGAAACCGTCGGCCGCGGTGAAGTTGCTCGTGTGGAACTGGGCGATGGCGAACACGAAGATCGTCAGCAGGGGGACGCCGACCTTCCACCACGTCGCCGCGCTGTTGGTGCGCGCCAGCAGCCGGATGCTGAGGAAGTTGATGGCCGTGATGACCGCCATCAGTCCGACCGCGACGGCGATTCCGGCCGGGGTCAGGACATGCTCGCCGCCCTTGACCTTCTCCCAGCCGCTCGCCCAGGAGTAGTGCTGGCCATATGTGATCATCGCCAGCACCTCGATGGGCGCCACCGTGGCCGCCTGCAGCCAGGAGAACCAGCCGAACGACGCGCCGGCGGCGCCGCCGAAGGCGTAGTGCGGGAAGCGCGCGGTGCCACCCGAGACCGGGTACATGCCGCCGAGCTCCGCGTGCACCAGCGCCAGGATCAGGATCGCGAGGCCGCCGATGGCCCAGGAGATGATCGCCGCCGGCCCGGCGGCCGCCAGGGCACCCTGCGCACCGAACAGCCACCCGGACCCGATGATCGACCCCTCCGAGGCCCAGATGAGGCCGACGAAGCCGATCTCACGCCGGAGCCCGGGTTTCCGGGTCTTGGGGCCGGTCGCCGTCTCTGACACAGCCATGGTGCACGCCCCCTCGATAGGGTGACGAACATCACTAGCGTGATGTTCGTCACTATGCTGCCATGATGACGAGGCCATGGCGCTCGCCGTGCGCGCACCGGTTTCTGACGGGGTTGCGCCCGCCTATGAGCCGGACGCAGGCCGCGGACCGGCCGGTGGGGCCCCAGTGACCGCAGCTAGGTAGAGGGAGCGGGTGGCGGTGCCGAAGTAGGCGCTGTAGGAGACCTGAGGGGTGTTGCCGCCGGTGTGATAGCCGCCGATCACTCCCACGACCGCCCATCCGCCGGGCCAGGGCACGAGCATGGGGCCGCCGCTGGTCCCGCCCACGAAGGCGTCGCAGGCGATGCGCGGGAACGTGCCCGGGTCGGCCGGGTCGTCGCTGTCCCACCGGGTGGTCCGGCTCCAGCACTCCAGCGGCTTCTCCGCCCCCGCCGGGTAGCCGATCATCCGTACCGGGGCGTGGTAGTAGCCGGTCCCGGTGAGCAGCCGTACTCCACCGACCGCGTTCTCCAGGAGTGTTCCTTCCTGGTTGGGCTCGGTGACCGCGAAGGTGAAGTCATAGGCGGCACCCGCGTGTTCACCCAGGTCGTAGTACTGCTGGGAAACGTAGACGCCGTTGGTGCGCACGGGGAAGATCCCGAACGGCTTGAGGCTGTCGTGGTACTGCGGGACGAAGGCCAGATGCCGCCTGGGCGAGGTGCCCGCGTAGCCCTTCAGGCAGTGGCCGGCGCTCAGCACCAGGTCGCGACCGGGGCTGCGTACGACGGAGCCGCTGCACGTCCGGCCGGCACCGGTGCCGTCCGCCCAGAAGAAGGTGCCGGCCTGGGGGATGCCGTCGAAGCTCCTGCTGGGCGGGATGTACTCGCCCGGCCGGGGGCCGTCCACGGCAGGGAACGCACCGGTCGCCGTCGTATCGGTGCCGGTGCCGGTGCCGCTGCCTTCGAGGGCGTTGGCGGGCAGCGCGGCCTCCATGCGGGCCGGCGTCCAGTAGGCGTCGAGCTGATCAGCCAGCGGGTTGGGGTCGGCCGTGACGCTGCCGTCGGAGGCCGTGGCGGTGTCGGCGGGCGCCGTGGCCGTCTCGGCGGACACCGTCGTGGTGGGGCCGGCACAGAGCAGAAGGGCTGCCGCACAGACGGCGGCGTGTCGCGCGATCCTGGTCCCGGGCCCCATCAGTTCCCCTCAGAGCGGACGCAAGTGACGGCCCACCATAAGCCCGCGCCCCCGGACAGGACAGCGCCCTCAGCCGCACTGGTCGCACGGCGACCCGACAACTCTCCCAGGACACATCTCGTCGGCGTTCGCAAGACCGGCCGCAGTCAGCCGGAAACCTTCCCTCGGGACAGTCCTCACGCCGAGAGCGCGAGCCTGCAGCCGGCGCGAGCGTGTCCACCGGGTGCTTCCGGCGGCGCACCGGCGAGAGGCCCGTCGCGTCCCGGGCATGGACCCGGGAGAGGCATGAGACGAATGAGGTGCGACCTGCGGGGTAGACGCCCGTACCGGCCAGAGGAGTCATCGGCTCCACCGGAAGGAGAAGGCCATGAGGAAGCTGATACGGAACGTGGGAGCCGCCGGCGCTGCCACCGCGATGGTCGCCGGCGCGCTCCTCGTCGGAGGCAGCCCCGCGGCGGCTGCTCCACAGGACACCGGACACACCACCGCCGGCGCCACGCCGGGGCCCGCCGGCCACGCCGAGTACCGCCACCGCGGGCTTGCGTGCATGGACCCGTGGGTCGCCGGTCAGCTGGCGATGTTCGATCCCGCCGCCCGGCACCGCCTGGCGGTGTTCGACCCGTGGATCAAGGATCAGCTGGCGCGTTACACCCCTCCCTCCTGTTAGCCCCTGTGACGCTCCCGCTGCCTTCTCGCAGGCGGCCCGGTCACTTCACGAACACCATGTCCGGGTACTTCGGGGACGGCCCCGCGAGCAGCCGGCCGCTGCCGCCGCGCAGCCAGTGATCGAAGTAGGCGGAGACGTACGCCTCGTTGGTGCGTATCGCGGTGGCAGGGTCGATGGTGCCGATGTCGTCGGTCCGCTCGCAGGGCCGTAGACGCAGCCGGGGCACGAGCGCCTCCGCGTCGGTGAACGAGCCGTGCTCGGAGCCGCGCAGCGTGAGCTGACGGTTCCACCCCGGGGTGTGGGCACGGAACGCCTGCCAGCCCGGGCCGGTGTCCGTGTCGCCGTCCTTGCCCAGCAGCAGGAACGGCCGGTCGAGTCCGTGTCGGGCGACGGGCATGAGCGAACCGTCGATGTTGGTCAGGTTGCCGTCCATGTCGATGCCCGCGGTGATCCGGTGGTCGGCGTCCATCGCCAGCGCGGCGGCCGTACCGCCCATGGAATGGCCGAACATGCCCACCTCGGCCGGATTCAGCGCCCCGGCCAGGCCCTTCGGCAGCGGCTGTCCGTCCGCGTCGGGGTTCCGGCCGCTGTGCAGCGCCTGGAGCTGGTCCAGGACGAAGCCGGTGTCGGTGACGCGGACCGACAGTGCCTTGCGCACATATGCGTCGGCCGCGTCGGGGCTCGGGGGCGGCGGCATCGTGGCGAGCGAGCCGTCCGGGAACTGGACCTCGGGCGACTCGTAGGTGTTGTCGATGGTGACGACCGCATAGCCCCGGCCGGCCAGATCGGCCGCCAACGTCGTGCCCCAGGTGCGCGGTTCGCCCAGTCCCGGTGAATAGAGCACCACCGGAAGCCGCCCGCCCCGCCCGGCGGCCACGGGAGCGCCCCGGGTCACGTGGGTGACGGTGCGGGCCCAGTCCGCCCGGCCGGGCGGAACGTGCAGCCCGAGGTAGTCGTTCGCCGTGACCGCGTCGAAGTGGGCGGCCGCCGCCGGCAGCATGTACGGGGCCGCCGGACGACCGGCCGTGTGCGTCGCGGGGTAGTACACGCTGACCATCAGCTCGCGCCGGCCCTGCCCGGAATGCCGGGGGTCGGGCCGTGAGCGGTCGACCAGGTGCATGTCCACCTCCCCGACCCGGAACCTGCCGCCCGGGGCGGGGAGGGAGAGGGGACGACGGGCACGGGGCCGCGGGGGCCGGGGAGTTTCGGGTGGCCGCGGCGGCGGGCAGAGCCGCGGTCAGCGTTAAGAGCGCGGTGACGGCGCAGGCGGCGAGCGCTCGTCGCCGGGTGCCCCTGCGAGGTGCGGGCGGCAGATGATTCGTCATGGATGAAGCCTGACGGCACGTCGGCTTACCGCACATCGGGGGAAGTCCCCGATCTTGCGTCTCGGGGTATCCGTAGGGGCTGATCTGTCACATGCCGTCGATGCGGTCGAGCAGCGCCCGGGCCTCGACGGTGCGGTGATGGTCCGGGCCGAACGCGTCCCGGCAGGTGTCGTGGGCGGCCATGGCCCGGGTGCGGGCCTCGGCGGCGCGGCCCAGCCCCAAAAGCGCGGTGGCGACGGCCAGTTCGACGGCCCCGTTCTCCGTGCGCGAGAGGTCCTCGGGCAGTTTCCGGCACAGCGCGCCGGCGCGCTCCGCCTCGGCAAGAGCCTCCTCGTGGCGGCCCTGACCGTTGAGACTGCGGGTCAGGCCCAGGTGGAGGACCAGTGACAGCCGGCTCGGTGCGCGGTGGGCGGCGAGGGTCTCGCGGGCTATCGCCTCGGCCTCCTCGTGGCGGCCCTGCTTGTTGAGGGCGAAGACCAGCCCGTTGCGGGCGGCCCCCGCTATGAGGGGCGTCTCCGGTCCCACGCCACGGCCGGCGATCCGGGCGACGGCCGCGCACTCCGCCTCGGAGTCGGCATACCGGTCGAGTGCGAGCAGTGTCTGCGCGCGGTCCGAGCGGAGTTTGAGCGTCTGCGGGTGCTCGGCGCCGAAGGCCCGGCCGAACACCGGCAGCAGTTCGTCGTAGGTGGCGAGGGCGTCGGCATGGCGGCCCTGGGCGCTCATCGCGAGCGCGGCGACGCTCAGTGCCAGCGGTCCGTAGGAATCGAGTCGCAGCACCGACCGGGCCTCGGCAACGGCGCGGGCCTCGGCCTCCGCCTCGGCGTAACGCCCGACCTTGTACAGGCTCATGGCCTGGGCCAACGGGGATGTCGGAGTCTTTCCCGCATCGTTTCGGCCACGTGACCGGAAGAGTTTCATGCCGGGAGCATACGGATGCCGCACACGCGGGCTGGAGGGAGCGGCGACAATACGCCACTGGGCCATGCCGTGGGCCCGCCTCCCTCACCTGCCGGGCCGGTGGTCGGTGTGTTCGGCGCGCAGGCCTTGGATCAGGAACGCCACCAGTCGGCGCGCGTCGTACCGGGGGTCGCTCTCCGCGCCGATGCAGAGGTTGCCGACACCCCGCATGAGTTCGTAGGCGTTCAGGTCGGAGCGGATCTCGCCGGCGGCGGCCGCGGCGTCGAGCAGCTCGGTGCAGACGGGGACGAGCCGGTCGAGGAAGTAGCTGTGCAGTGTGTCGAAGCCGGCGTTGTCGGACTTCAGCACGGCGGCGAGTCCGTGCTTGGTGACCAGGAAGTCGACGAAGAGGTCGATCCACCGCCCGAGTGCGCCATGGGCGGTGGCACTCGACTCCAGCAGTGCGGGACCGGCCTCGGCCAGGCTGTCCACCTGGTGCCGGTAGACGGCGATGATGAGATCCGCACGCGTCGGGAAGTGGCGGTAGATCGTTCCCACCCCGACGCCTGCCCGCGCCGCGATGTCGCGTACCGGTGCCTCCACGCCCGACGTGACGAAGGCCGCCGCGGCCGCGTCGAGCAGTGTCTCCTTGTTGCGCCGGGCGTCGCTCCGCCTGGGCCGCGCCGCGCGCCCCGGCCCTTCGCCGCTGTCGTTCACAGCGCCGCTCCTTCCACAGCGTGCTTGCTAAACGGAACAGTGTTCCGTATCGTCTTTACCGGAACGGTGTTCCGCTTTGCTCATCGTGTCAGAGCGCCGGGCCGACCGCCAAGCCGGGTCGGCCAGGGCGGGCCGTGCCATCGCCGCGACGCTTCACCTCCCGCAATCGGCTTCCGCGACACACCCCCTTCTGGTCATCGGTTTTCCACGACGCTCCCCCCGCAGTGAGGAGACAGGTCATGCAGTACCGCACCTTGGGCCGCACCGGCGTGCAGGTCAGTTCTCTCGCGCTCGGCGCGATGAACTTCGGCAGGATCGGACGCACCACCCAGGACGAGGCCACCGCCCTCGTCGACGCCGCTCTCGAAGGCGGGATCAACCTCGTCGACACCGCCGACATGTACGGCGACGGCGAGTCGGAGGGGATGGTCGGCAAGGCCATCGCGGGCCGCCGTGACGACATCGTGCTGGCGACGAAGGCCGCCATGCCCATGGGCGACGAGCGCAACCACCGGGGCGGTTCACGCCGCTGGCTGGTCACCGCGCTGGACGACAGCCTGCGCCGCCTCGGCGTCGACCACGTCGACCTCTATCAGATCCATCGGTGGGACCCGAACACCAGCGACGAGGAGACCCTGTCGGCGCTGACCGACCTGCAACGCGCGGGAAAGATACGCTACTTCGGCTCCTCTACCTACCCGGCGTACCGCATCGTCCAGGCCCAGTGGGCCGCCCGCGAGCACCGCCTGAGCCGTTACGTCACCGAACAGCCCAGTTACTCCGTCCTGCAGCGCGGTATCGAGAGCCATGTGCTGCCCGTGACCGAGGAGTACGGGCTCGGTGTGCTGGTGTGGAGCCCGCTGGCCTCGGGCTGGCTGTCGGGCGCGATCCGCGCCGGCCGGGACATCACGACCAACCGCTCGGCGTTCCTGCCGCAACGCTTCGACATCAGCGTTCCCGCGAACCGGGCCAGGCTCGAAGCCGTCGAGCAACTGGCCCGGGTCGCCGACGAGGCCGGCCTCACGCTGATCCAGCTCGCGCTCGGTTTTGTGACCGCGCACCCCGCGGTGACCAGCGCGCTCATCGGCCCCCGCACGCCGGACCACCTGCAGGCCCAACTCGCTGCCGCCGACACCGTGCTGTCCGCCGACGTGCTCGACGCCATCGACGCGATCGTGGCACCTGGTGTCGACCTGGCTCCCGAGGAGAAGCACGACACCCCGCCCGCGCTGCTCGACCCCGCACTGCGACGCCGGTGAGCGCCGCATCCACCACGGCCATGTCCTGTACCGGCAGCTTCCTTGTGGAAGGACCAACCACTCATGCCGCACCCATCCCGGCCGCGCTTCGGCATCATGACCGCGCCCTCGCAGGTCGACTACCACGACCTTCTGCGGGTCTGGCGTGAGGCGGACGCGATCCCGCAGATCGAGCACGCCTGGCTGTTCGATCACCTCATGCCGATCTTCGGCGACCCGGACGGTCCGGTTTTCGAGGGGTGGACGCTGCTCTCGGCCCTCGCCGCCCACACCCGCCGCCTGCGCATCGGCGTGCTGGTGACCAGCAACCGGTTCAGGCCGCCCGCGCTGCTGGCCAAGATCGCCACGACCGTCGACATCGTCTCCGGCGGGCGGCTCGACCTCGGCATCGGCGTCGGCTCACGCCCCGGCCATCCCCTGGCCCGGCGCGAGTACGCGGCACACGGCCTGCCCTTCCACGACTCCGCGCACGCCGTGGCGAGCCTCGCCGAAGCCTGCACGGTGATCCGGCGGCTGTGGACGGAAGCCGAGCCCTTCGACTTCCACGGCACCCATCACCACCTCACCGGAGCGTTCGGAAACCCCAGACCCGTCCAGCGCCCCCACCCGCCGATCCTCATCGGCGGCCGCTCGTCCGCGACACTGCGCGTGGTCGCCGAGCACGCCGACCTGTGGAACATCCCCGGCGGCGGTGACATCAAAGACATCGCCGGCCGCAGCGCCCTGCTGGACCGCTACTGCGCCGAGATCGGCCGTGACCCCGCCTCGGTCACCCGCTCGATCCACCTGCCCGTGTCCTACGACGGGCCCGGCGGCACCCGGGACAGGATCGGCGAGGCGATCGACGCCGGCTTCCGGCACATCGTGCTCGGACTGCCGTCGCCGTACCCGGTCGGGGTCGCCCGGTGGGTCGCCGACGAGCTCATCAGCCCGTCGGCCTGAGCCGTCCCGGCGGCCCTCCCGGCCCGGTCCTGGCGTATGATCATCGGCAAGGCGGGGTCGTAGCACAGAGGTAGTGCGCCGCGACAGCATCTCGGAGGACGTCGGTTCGAATCCGGCCGCCCCGCCCCTTCCCGTCCCAGCGGCACTGGCTCTCACGCCCTGGAGTGCGTCGACCGGACCCGGAACAGACGCGGCTGAACATCCGTTGCGATCCCGGCCGCCTGGTCCATGTGGACGCGGGCCTCGGGGTTGTCGAGCATCGCCCGGTAGTGCTCCTCGGTCTCCCACTGCGCGTAGTTGATCACACGTTCGCCGTCCAGGGAGGCGTGGAAGTTGGCGCAGACGAAGCCGGGTTGGTGCCTCATCGTCTCCTCGGTGGCGCGCGCGAGCAGGGCGATGAGCTCGTCCTGACGCTCCAGTGGGACGGTGAAGACGTTGATGAGCGTCGCCACGGGACGTGCCGTGTCGACCTGGATGGTAACAGTCATGTAGGTATTCCTCCCCTTACCGGTCGGGGGATTGTCCGGTGCACCCTCGCATTCCCTCGAACGGAGGCGGGCCGCACCGGATCAGGTCTCCGGCGACTCACACCCTGCGGTGCGCGTGCAGGAGGTATTCCTCGCGGTGCAGGGGGTTGTGGTCGGTGCGGCTGCGGGTCCGCGGGGTCGTCGCCGGGCGGTGGTGGTCGAAGGCCGTCTCCAGGACGCCCTCGCCGCCGGTGAGTTCGGGCAGCTCGGCCTCCAGGCCGTGCACCTGGTCCGCGGGCACGTGGCCCTCGACCACGTAGACGTCCCCGAGCGCGACGGGCGGGCCGGTGAGGGCGCGGCGGCGCGCCAGGGCCGGTGACACGGCCGCGTAGGCGTCCTGCGGGAACTCCAGGCGGAAGCGGTGCACCGGCTCATGCACGAGGGTCCCGGCCCGGCGCAGCGCGCTCATCAGGACCAGCGGGGTCAGGCCGCGGAACTCGCCGGCCGTGCTGCGGATGCTGCAGAAGCCCGAATGGGTCATCGTCACCAGGCAGTCGGGCACCTGCCAGCCGTACAGACCCTGCCGCAGCGTGGCGTGCACCGTCTCCTCGACGGCGCGCATGTAGCCCAGCGGGAGCGAGCCGAGCTCGACCTCCCGGCGGAAGACGACCCCTCCGCCGACCGGGCCCGGCTCCACCCGCAGCCCCACGGTGGCCAGGAACGGATTCCCGCCGTGGTCGATGATCTCGTACGCCGCTCCGGTCCCGGTGACGCGCTCCACGCAGATCGGGGTGGTCTCCCGGAACACCACCGCGAGCCCGTACTCCTCGGCCAGAGTGGTGGCGAGGACCTCCTTTTGCACCTCGCCGTACAGAGAGACGGAAAGCTCCTGGCCCTCGGGATCTTGCCGCAGCCCGATCAGCGGGTCCTGCTCGGCGAGTTGGGTCAGGGCCAGGTGCAGGGCACCCTTGTCGGCCGGGTCGGCGGGCACCACGACGGTCTCCAGCGAAGGCGGCGCGAAGACATGCCGGTACGGGCGGTCGTCCGGCTCCCGGCCGATCGCGTCCCCGATCCGGACGTCGGCGAGACCGCGCAGCGTCGCGATCTGACCGGCCCGCACCGACATCCGCCGCTCCACCGCACCCCGGTCGAAGACGGCCAGCTCCGTGACCTTGCCCTCGCGCCCCGCGACCGGGACGCGCTCGCGGACCCCGAGCTCGCCGGAGAACAGCCGGGCGTACGCGATCTTCTCGCCGCTCTCGCCGCGCTCCACCTTGAACACCCGCCCGGACAGCGGCCCTTCGGTCTCGCCGCACCCGGCGGGCAAGAACTCCCGTACGCCGTCGATGAGTTCGGCGATCCCGGTGCCGGTGATGGCCGAGCCGACGTAGACGGGATGGACCTGACCGGCGCGGGTCCGCGCGGCGAGTGCGGTACGCAGCCGCTCGTGGGTGACGGAGCGCGCGTCGGTGACGTATGCGCCGAGCAGGGTGTCGTCGAGGAGGGTGAGCGTGTCCAGGAGGCGCTGCGTGAAGGTGGTGTCCTCCGGAGCGAAGGCCACGGCCCGCGCCTCGGCTGTGCCGATACCGCCGACGATCCGCGCCATGGGGATCACGGGCACGTCGAGCCTGCGCTCGATCTCGCGCAGGACGCGGCCGTCGTCGGCACCACGCCGGTCGGCCTTGTTGATGAACAGCAGTGTGGGGATGCCGAGCCGCTTCAGCGTCCGCATCAGCACCCGGGTCTGCGGCTGCACACCCTCGACGGCGGAGACGACGAGCACCGCGCCGTCCAGGACGCCGAGGACGCGTTCGACCTCGGCGATGAAGTCCGGGTGCCCAGGGGTGTCGACAAGATTCACGGAGACGGCGGAACCACCGCTGCCGAGAACGAAGTTGGCGACCGCAGTCTTGATGGTGATGCCGCGACGGCGTTCCAGCTCCAGGCTGTCGGTCCGGGTACTGCCCGCGTCGACGCTGCCGATCTCGTCGATGACCCCGGCCGCGTACAGCAGCCGCTCGGTCAGGCTCGTCTTACCGGCGTCGACGTGCGCCAGGATTCCCAGGTTGAGCGTGTGTGACGTGGTGCGCACAGAGCGTCATGTCCTTCAGGTCGATGGCCGTTCCTTTCGTGTGGGACATGAACTGTCGGCGCATCGGTCGGCTCCTTGGTCACAGGTCACAGAGGGTTGCGCGGGCAAGCCTGGCACAGCGGACATCGGGCGGCGAGGCAATTTCCGGCACGGCGTGGCGGGGCGGACGCCGCACGGGGCGCCCGCGCGGCAGGGTCGGCGTCCGGGTGGGTCATGCGAAGGCCGCCTCGGCGGTGGCGTGCCGCGGCTCGCGGGGGCCGGCGATGCGCAGCGACGCCCGGCCGCCGGAGGGCGTGCCGTCGGCCCGGAGGTGCTCGCCTGCGAAGGCCGGCCGGTGCAGGCGGTAGGACAGCGATCGCACCTGCCGATCGGGGGCGTTCCTGCGTACCGGTTCCAGCATGAGCAGGGCCGGCAGCGGGCCGTGGACGACGAGGCCGGGATAGCCCTCCACGTCACCGCAGTACGGCGCGTCGTAGTGGATGCGGTGGGCGTTGGCGGTGAGCGCGCTGAACCGGAACAGCAGGGTCTCGGTCGGCTGCAGGCGCAGGTGCCACGGACCCTCGGGCTCCGGTAGGGCCGAGTCGTCGAGCGTGGCCGGGTGCCGGGGCGCGGAGCCGTCGCCCGAACGGTAGACGATGTCCTGTTCCTCGACCAGACAGAGCCGGCCGCCCTGCCCGAACTCATGACGTTCTGTCACGAACAGCAACTCGCCGCTGCGGCCCTGCTTGGGTGTGACCGCGGCCAGGCTGCTGACGCGCTCGGCGGGCTCGCCCAGGCGCAGCGGCGCGGCGATCTCGCAGCGTCCGCCGGCGAACATGCGCCGACGGCGGGGATGGGCGGCAGAAAACGGGCGTCGCGCGGATGTCCGTCGGGGCCGAGGGCCTGCTGGGGCGCCCAGTGCAGGAAGTACAGCCACTGCCACAGGGGCGGCAGGGGGTCCCCTGGCCCGGCGGCGGGACCGGGGAGGTCCAGCAGAGCCGACAGGGCTGCCGCCGGGGCCGGCGGCAGCGCGTCCTCGTCGGTCACCGGTTGCGGATGCCATGACTCCACGTGGGAGGCGAGAGAGGCGGGCATGGGCGTCGTTCCTTGTCGGGCGGACGGCCGTGGCGGCGCAGCGGCCGCCGGTGGCGTGAAGGAGAGGGCGAGCGGGCGGTGACGTACCGCGGAAGCCGGCCGCCCACACGTGGTAGTTTATAATTCAACATCTATGGATGGTTGGCCACCGCAGTCGGAGGAGTCCAGTTGAGCAGTCCCGTCACGGCCGGCGCCACGCGGCGGATCTTCATCGACAAGCAGAGCCCCAAGGCGTATCACGCGCTGGTGCAGACATCCGAGGCGGTCCGGACGACCGCGGCCGAGGCGGGCCTGGACCGCACCCTGGTGGAGCTGGTCAACCTCCGGGTGTCCCAGATCAACGGCTGCGCCTACTGCCTGCACGTGCACACCCGCGCCGCACTGCGGGCCGGCGACACCCCGGACCGCCTGGGCGTGCTCGCCGCCTGGCGTGACACCGAGCTGTTCACGCCGGCCGAGCGGGCCGCCCTGGCGCTGGCCGAGGCGACCACCGCTGCCGCGGACGCCGCCGCGCAGGACGCCGCCTACGCGGCGGCGCGGGACGTGCTCACCGACGACCAGATAGCGGCGGTGACCTGGGTGGCCGTGACCATCAACGCCTTCAACCGGGTCTCGATCATGAGCAGGCATCCGGTGCGGCCGGAGCGCTGACGGCACGCGTGCGTGCTCACGGCGTGGGGCGCGGGCTGTGACCGATCGTCTCCAGCAGCCGGGCGATCAGGGGATTGCGGTCGTTTCCGCGCCAGGCGACGGCGACCCGCGTGCGAGCCGTGCCGGGAACGATCCGGCGGAAGGCCACGCCCTTGAGCCGGACCCGACGGATGCTCGCGGGCGCCACGGACACTCCCAGCCCCGTCTCCACCAGGGCGCACACCGTCTGCCACTCCACCGCGTGCTGCGAGATCCGGGGCGTGAAGCCCGCCTCCTCGCACAGGCCGGTGATCCGGTCGTACAGCTGCGGGCCGACGGCGCGCGGCAGCAGGACGAACGGCTCGCCCGCCAGCTCCGCGAGCGGCACCGTCCGTCGGGCGGCCAGGGGGTGGGCGGCCGGCAGCACGGCCACGAACGGCTCGCTGAGTACGGTCCTGAAGCCCAGCTCGGACACGTCGGCCGGGGGCTCCCGCAGCAGGCCGATGTCGATGGTCCTGTCGCGCAGGGCGTCGAGCTGCGGCGCGGTGGTCATCTCGCGGATGTCGAGATGCGCGTCGGGGAACCGCTGCCGGAAGTCGCGTAGCAAGCCGGGCAGGACGGTCAGGGCCAGCGAGGCGGCGAAGCCGATCCGCAACCGCCCGGACCGGCCGCTGCCCACGGCCCGCGCCGCGGCCAGCCCGTCGGCGAGCCCGGCCAGGGCCTGCCGGGCGGCCGGCAGCAGCGCACGGCCGGCCGCGGTGAGCCGCACGCGCCCCGGTTCACCGGGTTCCTCCGAGGATGCCCCGGCCTTCAGGCCGGGGAGGAATCGGACTCCTGCGGAGCAGGGCAGGGATAGCCGGATCGCCGTC
>NZ_JBITGJ010000067.1:0-45168 GCF_044456925.1 Streptomyces sp. NPDC050743 | reverse complement strand
CCTGACGGCGATCCGGCTGTCCCTGCCCTGCTCCGCAGGAGTCCGATTCCTCCCCGGCCTGAAGGCCGGGGCATCCTCGGAGGAACCCGGTGAACGGCCACCAGGTGGCGAAAGCCGCGGACGTCACCGGCGCCTACACGCACCACGAGCTGGACATCACCTCGCTGGTCGGGTCCGGCACCAACACGGTCGCCTTCCGTATCCGGCCCAACGATCCGGACAAGGACCTCACCATGGGCTGGATCGACTGGCTCCAGCCGCCGCCCGACCGGAACATGGGGATCGTCCGGGACGTCCTGGTGCGCCGGGGCGGCCCGGTGGCGCTCCGCGACGCACATGTGATCACCAGGCTCGCCGTGCCGTCGCTCGCCTCCGCCGACCTGACGGTGAAGGCGCAGGTCCGCAACGACACCGGCTCCGCGGTCACCGCCGAGGTCACCGGACGCGTCGGCGCGACCACGTTCACCCGGCGGGTTCCGCTCGCCGCCCACGAGACGAGGACCGTCGCCTTCTCCCCCGCCGACACCCCGGGCCTGCGTATCGCCTCGCCGAAGGTGTGGTGGCCGGCCGGGATGGGCGGACAGCCGCGGTACGACCTCGACCTCACCGCGTCCGTGGCCGAAACCACCTCGGACACCGCGCACGAGAGCTTCGGCATCCGAGACGCCCAGGCGCCGCTGAACGCGGACGGCGCACGCCAGTACCGGATCAACGGCCGCAGGCTGCTGATCAAGGGCGGCGGCTGGTCACCGGACGAGTTCCTGCGCTGGGACACCACCTATGTCGAGAACCGGCTGAAGTACGCCCTCGACCTGGGCCTGAACACGATCCGGCTGGAAGGGCACCTGGAGCCGGACGAGTTCTTCGACCTGGCCGACCGCTACGGCATCCTCACGCTGCCGGGCTGGGAGTGCTGCGACAAGTGGGAAGGCCAGGTCAACGGGAGCGAGACCGGCGATCCGTGGACCGAGGCCGACTATCCGGTGGCGCAGGCTTCCATGGCCGCCGAGGCCGCCCGGCTGCGCGACCACCCGAGCGTGGTCTCCTTCCTGATCGGCAGCGACTTCGCACCCGACGCGAGGATCGAGAAGACCTACCTGGACGCCCTGCGGGGCGCCGACTGGCCCGACCCGGTGGTCTCCGCCGCCTCCGACAACTCCTCGCCTGAGCTGGGCAGTTCGGGCATGAAGATGACCGGGCCGTACGACTGGGTGCCGCCCGGCTACTGGTACGCCAAGCGCGAGGGCGGGGCCACCGGCTTCAATTCCGAGACCAGCGCGGGCCCCGGCATCCCCACCCTCGACACCCTGCGCCGCATGCTGAGCCCGGCCGAGCTGGACACCCTCTGGAAGGACCCTGCCGCAAGGCAGTACCACCGCTCTCCGTCCTCGGTCTTCGGCACGCTCAAGATCTACGACGCCGCCCTCACCGGCCGCTACGGCGCCCCGAAGAGCCTTGCCGACTATGTGCGCAAGGCCCAGCTGGCCCAGTACGAGAACGTCCGCGCCCAGTTCGAGGCGTACCAGCGCAACGCCACGGACGCCGCCAAGCCTTCGACCGGAGTCATCCACTGGATGTTCGACAGCGGCTGGACATCCCTGCACTGGCAGCTGATGGACCGCTACCTGGACCAGGGCGGGGCCTACTTCGGCGCGAAGAAGGCCGATGAGCCGCTGCACATCCAGTACTCGTACGACGACCGCTCGGTCGTGGTCGTCAACCACCGTCACGGCTCCGCGACCGGACTCACCGCCCGGGCCACGCTGTTCGACCCCGACGGCACGCAGAGGTACGACAAGAAAGCAGGCGGGCTGACGGTGAGCGGCGACGGGGCGCACGGCACCGCCCTCACCCTGCCGTCCTCGGTGGGCGGGCTGTCGTCGACGTATCTGCTCCGCCTGGTCCTGACGGGCGCGGACGGCAAGGAGGTGAGCCGGAACGTGTACTGGCTGTCCACCCGGCCCGACACCCTCGACTGGTCCGGCACCACCTGGTACTACACGCCGACGACGACTTACGCCGATCTCAGGGGGCTCGCCTCGATGGCGCAGGTGCCGGTGTCCGCGGCGGCGGCCACGGCGTCGTCGGACGGCACGTCGACCACGACGGTGACCCTGCGCAACACCGGGAACGGGAAGACCCCGGCTCTGCTGACGGATGTCCACCTCGTGGACGCGCAGGGCAAGCCGGTGCTGCCGGCGCGCTGGTCGGACAACGAGGTGAGCCTGTGGCCCGGCGAGTCGGTGACGCTGACCGCCACCTGCCGGACGGCCGATCTGCACGGCTCGGCGCCAGGGGTGCGGATCTCCGGCTGGAACACCCCGGAGCGGACGGATCCGGCGGCCTGACACAGCGGGGGTGGACCGGTTCGGCCCACCCCCGGGCGGTTCAGCTGACGTTGAGCGCGGTGTCGTCCACGACGAACGACGTCTGGTACTGGGAGCCCTCGGTGCCGGTGAACTTCAGCGTGACGGTCTGCCCGGCGTAGCCGCTGAGGTTGAAGCTGCGCTGGGTGTAACCGGAGGCGGCGTTGAGGTTCGAGTACGTCGCCAGGGTGCCGAGGACCGTGCCCGAGCTGCCCAGGACCTGGACCTTGAGGGTGTCGTAGGCCGTGCTGGTCGTGGTCTCGGCGGTGTCGATGTGCAGGTAGAAGCTGAGAGTCGCCGTCGAGCAGCCGGACGGGATGGTCACCGACTGGGACAGGGTGTCGGTGGTTGCGGTGCCGTAGCCGTCGAGCCAGGCGTAGTACGAGCCCGAACGAGCCGACTCACCGGTCGCGTTGGTGATGACCCCGCTGGACGCGCTCCAGGTGGTGTTGCCGGACTCGAAGCCGTTGTTGCCGAGGAGCTGGGCGGCGGTGCAGGTGCCGCCACCGCCGCCTCCGCCACCGCTGGTGCCCGAACCGGCGAGCCATGCGGTGGCGTTGAGGGCGAGGGCGGCGTCGGTGGCGCTGGAGTCGTTCCAGCCGTCGTAGAGGGTGTTGCCGGACTGACCGGTGCCGTCGTCGATCGGCGAGCTGTCGCCCCAGAAGGCGACGCGGCCGCTGCCGAAGGTGCTGGTGAGGAAGAAGGCGCCGGTGTTGCCGGAGTAACCGGTGTGGTACAGCAGGCCCTTGACGTTCGGGTTGTCCGACGGCTTGAGCGTGGCGGTGGTGCCGTTCGCGATGAGGCTCTTGGTGACCGTGCCGAAGGAGCCGTGGAGCACCGGGTCGGTGCTGTCGCTGATCGCGGCCGGGTGGTCGGAGCCGATGTTCAGCGAGTCGATCGAGAAGCCGAACGGGTCGGTGGAGTCGACGCTGTTGTTCGTCATCAGGTCGTTGAGGATCTCGACCGCGTCGTTGCCGTCGTTGTTGCGGTCGGCTCCGGTGTGGTCGGAGATCATGAACAGCCCGCCGCCGTTCTTCACGAAGTTCATGATCGCCGTCTTCTCGGCGCCGGTGAACAGCGTGTTGGGTTCCGGCAGGACCAGCGTGTCGAAGTTCGACAGGTCGGTCGAGGACGAGCCGCCGTAGCTGAGGCTGGAGCCCGACGGCAGCGTCTTCAGGCTGTAGCCGCCGGTCTTCTGCAGCGCCACGCCCCAGGAGGACAGGGCGCCGGTCCAGTCCGTCTCGGCCGACGGGGTGGAGTCCTGGCCGAGCGGGTCGGGCTGGCTGGTGGAGATGATCCAGTCGGCGTTGCCGGCCGTCTCGGCGTGCGCGTTGTCGAACAGGATGCGGTGCGTGGTCGCCGCGTGGGCGGCGGTGCCGCTGCCGACCTGGGCGGCCGCTCCGGTGAGGAGCAGCCCGAAACCGGCCAGGGCGGTGGTGAGTCTGCGGCGGGATCTCCTGGATCCAAGCATCCGGCGAACCTCCATGAGGGGTGGGGAGAGGCGGTGCGGCGCCAAGTCTGCGCGCGTAGAGCCCGCTTGAGGGTTCTACACGCGTCGAGTGGTTGAAAGGTACATGGCATGAAAGCCGGATGAACAGAAAGTCCCGGCAATAACCGGAGCGGAGTGCCTCCGCTTACAGCGGGCACATGCTTAGCGGAAGGCAACACCAAAAGGGGTGGACATGGAGATCTCGGGCATCATCAGCGCCATCGTCATCGGACTCGTCATCGGCGTCCTGGGGCGCCTGGTCGTCCCCGGGCGACAGCACATCGGCGTCCTGTGGACCATCGTCGTCGGCATCGTGGCCGCGCTGCTGGGCTCGGCGATCGCCGCGGGGTTCGGAGTCGCGGACACCAAGGGTCCCGACTGGATCGAGTGGTTCATCCAGATCGCGCTGGCCGCGGTCGGGATCGCGGCGCTGGACCGGTCCCGCGTGCATCGCTGACACAGGGTCAGCCGCCGTACAGATAAGGGGTGGTGGTGCTGAGCGCGTGGAAGCCGAGGCGTTCGAGGATCGGGCGGCTCATGGGTGAGGCGTCGACCTGGAGGTAGCGGTAGCCGCGGGCGGCGGCGACGCGCGCGCGGTGGGCGACGAGGGCACGGTAGACGCCCCGGCCCCGCCAGGCCTCGACGGTGCCGCCGCCCCACAGCCCGGCGAACCGGGTGCCGGGAACCAGCTCCATCCGGGCGGCGCTCACGGCTTCGTCCCCGGCGAGCGCGACCACGGCGACGACCGTGCCGGGGTCGGCGGCCAGGCGGGCCAGCAGCCGGTGCCGCAGCCGCCCGCCGTCGGTGCCGAAGGCCTTCTCGTGGACGTCCACGACGAGGTCGACGCCGGCCGCATCGGTGGCCTGCACGAGGCGGACGCCCTCGGGAGGTTCGGCGTCCACGGCGAGCCGGCCGGTCTCGCCGATCATCAACGTCTCCTCAGGCTCGGCCCGGAATCCGGCGGCGACGAGCCGGGCGCCGAGATCGTGCGGCCGGTCGTGGCCGTAGAGCTTCCACTCGAAGTCGCGGCCGAGGCCGGTGAAGTACGCGACCTGGTCGTGGATCGCCCGGTCCGCGCCCGCCGCGTCCAGACGGGACCAGAGCACGCCGTTCCACCCCTGCGCGTCCGCGACCTGACGCACCACCGCGCCGGTCCGTTCGATCCGGGCACCGGGTCCGTCGGGAGCCGCGTTCTCACGCATGTCACGGTCGTGGAGGGCGAGCACCGCCGAGTGATCCATGCCCCGACTCGACCATGCCGGGCCGGCCCGGGGCAACGGGATTATTCCGCACCCGCCTCCGGGCGTACGGCGGCCAGGTAGGCGCTGAGCCGGTCGCGGTTGCGGGCCAGGCAGTCGATGCGCGACTGGATGCGGTCGATGTGCCCCTGGAGCAGGGCGGCCGTCTCGGGGGTCACGCACGCGGCCGGTGGGTGCAGCTCGCCCGGTCCCGAGAGGTACGGCAGGATCGCCCGGATCATCTCGGTGGTCAGACCGGAGTCCAGCAGGCCGCGGATCTGCTGGACCTCGCCGACCGCGGACTCGGGATACCTGCGGTAGCCGTTGTCGCCGCGCCCGGGATGGAGGAGGTCCTGTTCCTCGTAGTAGCGCAGCAGCCGGGCCGGTACGCCCGTGCGGCGCGACAGTTCACCGATCCGCATGGCCGCCTCCCACGTCCACTTGACCTTCACACTGATGTCAGACTCCGACCATGGTCCCATGACCCTGTCCTCCACGTCTTCCCAGGTCAAGGCTGGTCCGCTGCCGTGGTCGGGGCTGCTGGCCCTGTCCTGTGCCGCGTTCACCGCGGTCCTGACGGAACTCCTGCCGGCCGGCCTGCTGCCCGCGATGGCGCACCCGCTGGACGTCACCGAGTCCCGGATCGGTTTCCTGGTCACCGCGTACGCGGCGGCCTCCTTCCTGGCCGCCGTCCCGCTCACCGCCGCCCTGCGCGGGCTGCCACGGCGGCCGGTGCTGTGCGGCGCCCTGCTGGGCTTCGCCGTCAGCGACGCGCTGGTCGCGCTGTCGCCCTCGTACCCGCTCACCTTCGCGGCCCGGCTGCTGGCCGGCGCGATGGGCGGCACCCTGTGGGCGATGCTGGCCGGCTGTGCGGCCCGGATGGTGCCGGCCGGGCGGCGCGGGCGGGCCATCGCGATCGTGCTGGCCGGCATCACCCTGGCCCTGTCGCTCGGGGTGCCCGCCGGTACCGCGCTGGCCGGTGCGGTGGGCTGGCGGGCCGCCTTCGGCACGCTGGCCGCGCTCGCCGTACTGCTCGTGGGGTGGATACGGCTGCGGGTGCCCCGTTTCCCCGGCGAACCGGCGCACGCGCGCGTGCCGCTCGCCAGGGTCGCGCTGCGCCCCGGCATCCGCCCGGTGCTGTCGGTGACCCTGTTCCTGCTGCTGGGCCACCAGGTCATGTACACCTACCTCGCCCCGTTCGCCGGGCACGCCGGGTACGGCCGCACGGGCCTACTGCTCGCGGTGTTCGGGACGGCCACGGTGGCCGGGATCTGGGTCACCGGGGTCCTGATCGACCGGCATCTGCGCCGCACGCTGCTCGCGGCGCTGGCCCTGTTCACCGGCGTACTGCTGACGCTGGGGGCGGGCGCGCGGGCGCACGCGCTGCTGCTCGGCGCGGCGGCGCTGTGGGGCGTGGCCTTCGGCGGGGCGCCGACGCTGATCCAGACCGCGCTGGTCGACGCCTCGGGGCCGGCCGAGGCCGATGCCGCGACCTCCTTGCAGACGACCGTGTACAACGCGGGCATCGCCGCCGGTTCGCTCACCGGCGGCGTGGCGCTGGACGCGCTGGGCCCCGGAGCCCTGCCCTGGACCGCCCTGGCGCCGGCCGCGCTGGCGCTCACGACCGTCGCGGCGGCCCGGCGCCACGCCTTCCCGCGCCTGCGGCACGCCATTGCCCCGGAGGCGAAGGTGCCGGCCGAGCCCGTGTCGGTGGCCGTAGTGTGCCCTGCCGGAGATCACGCTGCGAGGAGGTCGGTGGCCGATGGTGAGGAACGATGAGCTGCGGTACCTGCGCCGCTGTGTGGAGCTGGCGGTCGAGGCGCTCGAGGACGGTGACGAGCCGTTCGGGTCGGTGCTGGTGGCCGGGGACGGCCGGGTGCTGGCCGAGGACCGCAACCGGGTGAAGGGTGGAGACCACACCCGGCACCCCGAGTTCGAGCTGGCCCGCTGGTCGGCCGCGCACCTGACGCCCGCCGAGCGTGCGACGGCCACCGTCTACACCTCCGGTGAGCACTGCCCGATGTGCGCGGCGGCGCACGCCTGGGTGGGGCTCGGCCGCATCGTGTACATCGCCTCGTCCGGCCAACTCTCCGGCTGGCTGGATGAGCTGGGTGCGCCGCAGGCACCGGTGCGGTCGCTGCCGGTCCAGGAGGTCGCGCCCGGTGTGGCCGTCGAGGGGCCGGTGCCGGAGCTGGTGCCGCAGGTGCGGGAGCTGCACCGCCGCTACCGGGCGCGACGCACCTGAGCATCAGCCGAGTTCGAGCGTGGTGACGCCGAACACCCGGTGCCGGGCGTGTTCACGGACCGGTCCGGTGTACATGCGGGCGGTCTCGAACGAGGCCTGGAATCCGGCCTCTTCGGCGAGCGCGACACCGGCCGCGTTCGGCTTGGGCACGTCGATGGCGACCTCGCGTCCTGCGGCGTCGGCCGTGAGGGCGGCGAACAGGGCGCGGGCGTCGTCGGCGGTGTCCGCGAACAGGGGGCCGATGCGCAGGGTGTCGTGGCCGGGGCGGAGCACGCCGTAGCCGGTGAGGCGGGCGCCGTCGTGGCGGACGAAGGCCCGGTGCCCGGGGCCGGTGAGCCACTCGGCGAGGAAGCGCGGACGGTCGGCCGGGTAGCAGGCGCTGTCGTAGGCGGTGATCGCGGCGAGGTCGGCGGGTCCGGCCGGCCGGACGCCCGCGGGCGTCTCGCGCCGCGGTGCCGTACCGGTGAACCGGATGGTGCGGTAGGCGAGTTCGAACCCGGACTGGCGGTAGTTGTCCTGCTGGGCGACGACCCCGTCCAGGCCGACGGTGCGGTTGCCGGCGTGGGCGAGGGCGGTCTTCCAGGTGGTGAGGCCGTGGCCCTGGCCGCGCAGGTCGGGCCGGACCAGGTAGCAGCCCAGGAAGGCGTACTCCGCGCCGTAGTTCACGACGGAGATGGCCGACACCGGCTCCCCGTCGAGACGGCCGAGGAAGAACCCGTCGGGGTCCTCCGCGAAGAAGGCGGGCCCGTCGGACAGTCCGGGATTCCAGCCCTCCGCCGCCGCCCATCCGGCGATCACCGGCCAGTCGGCGAGAGTGGCCTGGGTGACGACGAGGTCGTGGGGGGCCGCAGAGGTCATCGATGCGCTCCATTTTCAGTCGGTACCGGACTGCCGTGCCGCATCCTTCCGGATCAACGGGGGGCCACACCATGGGGAGATCGGCCGTTGCGGGCGCGACCCGGGCGACACGGACGACCAGGGCCGGGCGCCTCACCCCGAGGGGCAAGGTCACCCTGGGATCCACGCCGGACGCACGATCGCCCGACAGCATCCTCTCCATCCCCGACGGCACGCTCTGGATCACACGGCCGCGAGGCCTCGGACGCATCGGTGTCGGCATCCCCGTCCCCCACGCCCGGCACCCACCGACGGGCATCGCCGGTCCCGACGGCGCGCTCAGGTCCGCGGCCGACACCAGGGCCGGGCGCCTCACCCCGACGGGCAAGGTCACCCTGGGATCCACGCCGGACGCACGAACGCCCGACAGCATCCTCGCCATCCCCGACGGCGCCCTCTGGTTCACACAGCCGGGAGGCCTCGGACGCATCGGTGTCGGCAGCGCCGTCGCCCGCATCCCCGTCCCCCACGCCCGGCACCCCACCGACGGGCATCACCGGTCCCGACGACGCGCTCAGGTCCGCGGCCGACACCAGGGCCGGGCGCCTCACCCCGACGGGCAAGGTCACCCTGGGGTCCACGCCGGACGCACGAACGCCCGACAGCATCCTCGCCATCCCCGACGGCACGCTCTGGATCACACGGCCGCGAGGCCTCGGACGCATCGGTGTCGGCAGCGCCGTCGCCCGCATCCCCGTCCCCCACGCCCGGCACCCCACCGATGGGCATCGCCGGTCCCACGGCGGCTTTTGGCTCGTGGCCGGGGAACGAGTCGTTCGCCGCTTCTCGCCACGGTCGCGCGGGCTCCACGCCGAGATCGGCGGGCGCCGGGCACGGCGCGTACTGCGTCTGGCGGGCGGCCACCCTTCCCGACTGATCGGCCGCCTCCCGACGGTGGCGTGATCCGTCGGGCAGACCAAAGGCCCCACCGGGCCGGCGTCCGGTGGGGCCTTTGGAGGGGGATCGGTCAGTGGGTGCGCACCGGGCGGAAGCGGCGGTAGAGGACCGTACCCGTGAGCAGGAGCGCGGCGCTGCCGGCCACGGCGGGCGCGGTGACGTCCGTACCGGTGTGGGCCAGCACGGGCGTCGTCGGCTGGGCCACCAGGCTCGGTGTGTACGGGCGGGGCTGGTGCCTGGTGGGGGCCGTGGGCTTCGGGGCCGGGTTGTGCGGGGTGCGGGGCCGGTCGCCGGGGCCGTTGACCGACCGGTTGCCCTCGGCCGGGTTGCCCACCCCGACCACGTCGACGCTGTTGCCGCTGAGGTTCACCGGCAGGTCGACGGGGAGCTGCACGCCGTTGCCGGAGAGCACGCCGGGCGAGTCCTTCGCGCCGCCGTGGGCATGGGCGCCCCCGGACGTCGCCGATCCACCCGTTCCGGCGCCATGGTGCGCGCGGTTCGCGCAGGCGTTGCCGGCGGCCGGGTTGAGCAGCCCCACCACGTTCACGGTGTTGCCGCACACGTTCACCGGCACATGCACCGGGAGCTGGATGCCGTTGCCGGAGATCAGCCCGGGCGAGCCGGCCGCGGAGCCGTCCGCGGTGGCACCGTCGGCGGCGAAGGCGGCGGACACCGGCAGCGCCACGGCCATCGCTCCGGAGGCGGTGACGACCGCGATCACACCGTTACGGGTAGCCCGTCTCATAGGTTCCCTGCCTTCCAGACTTCGTCGCGGGCACTCACCCGCACCCCGTAAAACGCAGGTGCACCATCCGAGTTATGGCTTATCGGTCTTTCACCCCGTCGAGCGACAGTGGTATCGAACTCCCTGTAAAGACGCCCAATGATCCATAGCAGGCAAACAGGATGCGCAGAATACGGCACCGGGCGCCGGCCCGCTCGCCGGGAGGCGGGCCGTCCGGGGCCCGCTTATGGTGATCCGAGGGCGCCGCCCGCCGGCCCGCGACAGGCGTCCCAGGAGGCTTTCGATGCTGGTCAAGCTGTCCACACGGCCCGCCGTGCGGCGCTGCGCGGGTACCGGAGCCCTCGCCCTGGCGCTGCTCGGCGCCGGGCTGCCCGCGACCAGCCGGCCGCAGCCCGACCTGGCCCGCTTCTACCGGCAGAAGGTGACCTGGGCGGCCTGCAAGGGCCCGGACATGCCGAAGGACCTCCAGTGCGGGAAGGTCACCGTCCCGCTCGACTACGCCCGGCCCCGCGCGGGCACGCTCGACGTGGCCCTCGCCCGCTACCAGGCCACCGGGAAGAAGCGGGGCTCGGTGCTGCTGAACTTCGGCGGCCCCGGCGCCGCGGGCATCCCCGCACTCGCCGCCGACGGCAAGCAGTTCATGGACCTCACCAACGGCTACGACGTGGTCGGCTTCGACCCGCGGGGCGTCGGCCGCTCCTCCCCCGTCAGCTGCGGCGAGGGCAGCGACGAGGCCTCCACCGCGATGGACGACGAGTCCGGCCTGGCCCATCCGCAGGCGCTGCTCGCCAAGCTGCGCGAGGCCGCCGACGAGTGCGCGCGCAACTCCGGGCCGGTGCTGCCCCACATAGGCACCGTGAACGCCTCCCGCGACCTGGACATCATCCGCCAGGCCCTCGGCGACAAGAAGCTCAACTACCTCGGTTTCTCCTATGGAACGCGGCTCGGCGCGGTGTACGCGGCGCAGTACCCGCACAAGGTCGGCCGGATCGCCCTCGACGGCGTGGACACCCTGACCGAGTCGCTGGCCGAACAGGGGGTGGCCGGCGCGCAGGGGCAGCAGACCGCGCTGGACGATTTCCTGGACTGGTGTACGACGGACGTCGCCTGTCCGTTCGGGGAGGACCGGCGTGCGGCCGGGGACCAGGTGCTCCGGATCGTGCGCTCGCTCGACCAGAACCCGGTCCCGACGGACTTCGGCGGCACCTTCTCCGGGCAGGACCTGGTCGGCGCCATCGGGCAGGGGCTCTACAGCAAGCAGCTGTGGCCCTCCCTGGAGCGCGCCCTGGGCTCGCTGGTCGAGGACGGCGACACGCGTCGGATCCTGAGCTTCGCCGCCGGGGGCTCGGGTCTGCCCCGCGGCGAGCACCACAAGAACGGCGGTCTGGTCGATCCGCAGGACGTGCCGGTGGACAACCTCGAGGCCGCGCTGATGGCGATCAACTGCGCCGACGACCCCGACCGGCCCGGCGCGGCGCAGGTCACCAAGGATCTGAAGCGACTGCGGGCCGAGTACGAGCGGGCCTCGCCGGTCTTCGGCCGCTACCGGCTGACCCAGCTGCTCATGTGCTACGGCCGCCCCAAGGGCACCGACTTCATCCGGGACCGGGTGAAGGACGTCGACTCGGCGAGGATGCTGCTGGTGGGCACGCGCGGCGACCCGGCGACGCCGTACCGGTGGACGGTGGAGACGGCCGCGCGGCTCGGTTCGTCGGCGGTGGTGCTCGACAACAAGGGCGACGGCCACACCGGCTACACCTCCTCCACGTGCGTGCACCGCAAGATCGACGACTTCCTGCTCTACGGCTCCCTGCCGCCGAGCGGCAGCTCCTGCCCGGCGGACGGCAACGCCTGGAGCGCCACCACGAACTCCACCAACTGGTGACAGTCGCGGCGCAAGCGGGTAACAGCCGCGAATCCGGCACAACCTCTCAGCCCACCTGGTCGTCACACCGGGCGGAGCGCGCTTTGGCCGCCCCGCCCCGTGCCCGACCACGACAGAGGGGACACCATCATGCGCATCCGCGCCGCCATCGCCGTACCCGCCGCCTCGGCCGCCGTGGCCGGTCTGCTGCTCACCGCGCAGCAGAGCCAGGCCGCCACGGCGGACCAGGCCCGGCCCGTCCGCTGCGCCGAGAAGTCGCTGACGGTGCGGGCGAAGGCCGTGCCCGGCGAGCCGACCGTGCTGCGGGTCGGTGTCACCCACCGCGGCGCCGGGGCGTGCGTCGTCGACCGGGTGCCCACGGTGACCTTCGGGGACCTCGACGGCGCCGCGCTGCCGACGCCCGAAGGCGGCACCGGCAGCTACCGGCTCGCGCCCGGGCAGACCGCCTACGCCGACGTCCGCACCATCGGCGACCCGGCGGATCCCGAGGCCCGCCGGGTGGACACCGTGACCGTGGCCGCCTCGGCCGCCCACTGGGGGCGCTCCTTCACCGCCACGCGGCTCGGCACCGGCAAGAACGTCCTGGTGTGGGAGCCGGTGACGACGTGGTGGCAGCCCACGCGGGCGGCCGCGGACCGGGCCATCGGCCTCAGCCGGTGATCACCTCGGGCGCGTAGACCTCCAGCCACCGCGCGAGGTCCAGGGCGCGTTCCAGGCCGCGCCGGGCCGCCTGGGTGCTCACCGGCGCCTCGCGCTCGGCGGCCAGGCGGAGCCGGTCGCGGTCGACGAGGTCGAAGACCTGGTGCGAGGGCCGGGAGAGCAGCTCCTTCGCCTGCTCCTGGAGGGCGCGGGCGTACCGCGGGTCCTGCGTGGACGGGTACGGGCTCTTGACCCGCTCGTACACCGAGCGCGGCAGGACGTCGGCCGCCGCCTCCCGCAGCAGGCTCTTCTCCCGGCCGTCGAAGGACTTCAGCGCCCAGGGGGCGTTGTAGACGTATTCGACCAGCCGGTGGTCGCAGAACGGCACCCGGACCTCCAGGCCGACGGCCATGCTCATCCGGTCCTTGCGGTCGAGCAGGGCGCGCACGAAGCGGGTCAGGTGCAGATGGCTCATCCGCCGCATCCGGTGCTCGAAGTCGCTCTCGCCGTCGAGCCGTTCGATGCCGGCGACGGCGGCGCGGTAGCCGTCGGCGATGTAACTCTCCAGGTCCAGGGACTTGGTGAGGTCGGCGCGCAGCACGTCGGCGTCGTCGCCGAAGTGGCGCCCCATGGTCGTCAGCCACGGGAAGGTCTCGGCGCGGCGCGCCTCCTCGTCGAAGAACTGCAGGTAGCCGCCGAAGACTTCGTCGGCGGACTCGCCGGACAGGGCCACCGTGGACTTCTCGCGGATGGCGCGGAAGAGCAGCAGGAGCGAGGCGTCCATGTCGCCGAAGCCGGCCGGCAGATCGCGGGCGCGGATCACCTGCTCGCGCACGGCGGGGTCGGCGAGGGACTGCGCGTCGAGCACGATGTCCTGGTGATCGGTGTCCGCGAGCCGGGCCACGTCGTGCACGAACGGCGTGTCGGGGGTGCCGCGCAGTTCGTCGGCGACGAAGTTGTCGGTCTGGCCGACGAAGTCGACGGCGAAGCTGCGCACCTTCTCGCCCTGCCGGGCGAGTTGCCGGGCGGCGATCGCGGTCATCGCGGAGGAGTCGAGGCCGCCGGAGAGCAGGGTGCAGCGCGGGACGTCCGCGACCAGCTGGCGGCGCACGATGTCGTCGAGCAGCGAGCGCACGGTCGCGATGGTGGTGTCGCGGTCGTCGGTGTGCGGACGGGTCTTCAGGTGCCAGTAGACGCGGGTGGACAAGCCGGAGCGGTCGACGGTGACGACCGTGCCGGGTTGCACCTCGTGCATGCCGTCCCAGATCGCGTGTCCGGGCGTCTTGACCATGACGAACAGTTCCCGCAGCCCGTCCAGGGTCACCCGGCGGCGCGCCAGCGGGTTGGCGAGGATCGCCTTGGGCTCCGAGCCGAACAGGACGCCGTCGGAGGTGGGGTGGTAGTAGAACGGCTTGATGCCCATGCGGTCGCGGATCATCACGAGCTTGTCGTGGCGGCCGTCCCAGACCGCGAACGCGTACATC
Organism: Streptomyces sp. NPDC050743; assembly: GCF_044456925.1. Classification (NCBI taxonomy): domain Bacteria; kingdom Bacillati; phylum Actinomycetota; class Actinomycetes; order Kitasatosporales; family Streptomycetaceae; genus Streptomyces; species Streptomyces sp. NPDC050743. Next base: position 31,283 of record NZ_JBITGJ010000067.1, on the reverse strand, counting down.
CCGTTGAGCCGTTCGGCGACCGCGTCACCCCATTCGAGGTAGCCGTGCAGGACGACCTCGGTGTCGGAGTCGGTGGTGAACCGGTGGCCGCGGCCTTCCAGTTCCCGGCGCAGCTCGGTGAAGTTGTAGGCCTCCCCGGAATACACCATGTCGACCGTTCCCTCGGGGGTCGCCGCCGACATCGGCTGACGGCCGCCGGGGAGGTCGATGATCGCGAGCCGGCGATGGCCCAGGGCGGCCGGGCCCTCGGCCCAGGTGCCGCGGTCGTCCGGGCCGCGGCAGGCCATCGTCACGGTCATCGCATGCAATGTGGTGGCCTCGGCGGTCAGGTCGCGGTCGAAGGAGACCCATCCTGTGATGCCGCACATGCGCTGCCTCCTGCCTCCGGCTCGCATCAAGAGCTAACCAGTTGTATCGAGCACCTATATGACGAGCCTCCGTCAGGCGTTCGACGCGGTCAACGCGGCCGCAACACGATTGACCCACACCCCCCATGGTTTCGGCCGGGTTTTGCCTTCGCGAAATCCCCGGATCGCGGGGGCTGCGGGCCGACAGGCAGCGAACCGGCCACGGGCAAAAACTTGGCCAAACAGCTCGGGCGTTACTCCTTCACGGCCAGAAACGTGTCGAGCGCCTCGGTCAGCTCGGCCGGCCTCTCCAGCGGCAGCTCATGGCCCGCGTCGAGGATGCGGACGACCGCGTCCGGATAGGCCTTGGCCATCCGCAGCATCTGCCGCACCGGCAACTGGACGTCGTGGTAGCCGTGCACCATCAGCGTGGGCGTGCGGATCTCCCCGGCCCGGTCGAGGACGTCGAAGGCGCGCATCGCGCCGTACAGCGTCATCACGACCTCCCGCGGGGTCGCGGCGGAGGCGCGGATGTGCGCGCGGATCTCCTCGCGCGGAAAGCCGGGCGCGAAGGCGCGCTGGATGTTGGCGGCCACGAACAGCCGGTACGGCACCAGGGTGGAGGCGGCCATGAGAAGGCCGCGGCCACGGCTGTACGTCATCCGGCCGATGGAGCCCACCAGCGCCATCCGCTCCACCCGCTCGGGGTGGGCCAGGGCGATGGTCTGCGCGATCATCCCGCCCATCGAGTGGCCGACCAGCGCGAACCGTTCGACCTGAAGGTGGTCGAGGAGCGTCAGGACGTCCCGCGCCAGCTCCGCGATCGTGCGCACCCCGGACCCGGTGCTCTCCCCGTGCCCGCGCAGGTCCAGCCGGATCACCCGGCGTCTTTCGGAGAAGTGCGCGACCTGGTGGTCCCAGCGGTGCCGGTTCGCGGTCCAGCCGTGCACGAACACCAGGGGCACCTCGGGGGCGTCACGGGGCCCCTCGTCGTCGTACGTCAGGGCCGCTCCGTCGACTTCGAGCTGCGGCATGTCGGGCCTCCTGGGGCGCGCTGCGGTTCGGTTACTGACCGGTACGGTAACCGTCCGCGGGGCACCGCGTCACCGTTGTGCGCCAAGGAAGTCCACGGCCGTCCGCCCCGGAGACCGGCGGTGACCTCGGTCCGGATTACCCCGAATGCCGTACCTGTGAATCCGACCTATCGTGCTGTCATGGAGCACGCACTGAGTCCCGCGACCCTCGCCGAACTGCGGCGACCGCGTCCGTACCCGGCGGTGTCCGTGCTGACCCCCACGCACCGCCGCGAACCCCAGTCCGGCCAGGATCCCGTCCGGCTGCGCAATGTGGTCACCGAGGCCCGCAGGCGCCTCGAGTCCGATCCCGCCGTCACCCGTGAGCGGCGCAACGACGTCGTGGCGCAGCTCGACCGGGCGCTGGCGGAGGTGGATCTGACGCACGCCGAGGACGGCCTGGTGATCTTCGCCGCCCCGGGCGAGCACCAGGTGTGGTCCCTGGCCCGTGCCGTCCCCGAACGGGTGGTGCTGTCGGACACCTTCCTCACCCGCAACCTGGTCGCCGCACAGGCCGCCGAGCGCCCCTTCTGGGTGCTGTCGGTCTCCGCGGACCACGTCACCCTGTGGAGCGGTGGCGAGGGCCGTGTGGTGCAGGACCGCTCGGGCGGGTTCCCGCTGGAGCGCAGCCGGGAGAACTTCGACGCCGAGCGCCAGATGCAGATCGGCGACCTGAAGAGCGCCTTCCGCGAAGAGGGCACCCGGCAGTTCCTGCGCGAGGCCGACACCGCCATGAGCACCGTCCTGCGCGAACAGCCCCGGCCGCTGTACGTCACCGGCGAGCAGGCGGCGCTGTCCCTGCTGGACGAGGTCGGCAGCGTCGCCAAGGCCGCGGTCCACGTGCCGCACGGCGGGCTCGCGCACGCCGGCCCGGAGGCGGTGTGGCAGGCGCTGCGGCCGGTGCTGGAGCAGGAGGCCCGCAAGGACACCACGGCCGTGGTCCGGGAGTTGACCTCGGCACGCGGGCACCGGACCTACGCGGCCGGTCTCGACGAGCTGTGGCAGAGTGCCCGGGAGGGCCGGGTGCGGCTGCTCGCCGTGGAGGAGAACTTCCGGGCGACCGTCAGTGACCTGGGCGAGCATCTGGTGCCGGCCGAACCCGGCGATCTGGACGCCCGCGAGGACATCGTGGACGAGATCGTCGAGCAGTGCCTGGAGACCGGCGCCGAGGTCCGCTTCGTGCCCGACGGCACGCTGGGCGACGCCGACGGGATCGCCGGGGTCCTGCGGTACTGAGACGCTCCCCCGGCAGCGCTCCCTGCCCGGCGTACGCTACGGCGTGATCGTCGGCGTGAGGGAGCGCACACATGGATGACCTGCTGGGAGTGGCCGTACTGGGTGCCGGACACATGGGGGCCGACCACATACGACGCCTCGACCAAGTGGTCAGCGGAGCGAGGGTCGCGGCGGTGGCCGACCCCGATGCCGAGCGCGCGGAGAAGGCCGTGGCCGGCCTCGACGCAGTGACCGTGCACGCGGACCCGGTGGCGGCGCTCGACGCGCCCGGCGTGGCGGCCGTGCTGATCGCCTCCCCCGGGCCCGCCCACGAGGAGGCGCTCCTCGCCGCCTTCGCCCGCGGGCTGCCGGTGCTGTGCGAGAAGCCCATGGTGCCCGACTCCACGGGTGCGCTGCGGGTGGTGGAGGCCGAGGCACGGCTGGGCCGCCGGCTGGCGCAGATCGGCTTCATGCGCCGCTACGACGCCGAGTACCGCCGGCTCAAGGCGCTGCTGGACGGCGGCGGTCTGGGACGTCCCCTGATGCTGCACTGCACCCACCGCAACGTCTCCTCCCCCGGCCACTTCACCAGCGCCATGCTGATCAACAGCTCCGTCTCGCACGAGATCGACGCGGCCCGCTGGCTGCTCGGGCAGGAGCTGACGGCGGTGACCGTCATGCGTCCCACGCCGTCCGCGGACGCCCCCGAGGGCCTGCTCGATCCGCAGTTCGTGCTGTTCGAGACCGCGAGGGGCGCGCTGGTCGACGTGGAGGTCTTCGTCAACTGCGGCTTCGGATACCAGGTGCGCTGCGAGGCCGTGTGCGAGCGGGGCAGCGCGCGGATCGGCGACGAGCACACCCTGGTGGTCACCGCGGCGGGCAGCGCCCGTGAGGAGGTGGCGCAGGACTACCTCGTCCGGTTCGCCGACGCCTACGACCGCGAGGTGCAGGCCTGGGTGGACGCCACCCGGCGCGGCGAGGTCACCGGTCCGAGCGTCTGGGACGGTTACGCCGCGTCGGTCGTCGCCGAGGCGGGGGTCCGGGCGCTGGAGACCGGCGGCCGGGTGGCCGTCGACCTCGCCCCGCGCCCGGACCTGTACGCCGGGGTCAGCCGCTGACGCTCGCGGCTCCCGTCTCCAGGTGCCCGGTGAACCGGCGCGACCAGGTCGCGTCGGAGTCGACGGTCACCGTGAAGTCGTACCAGCCGTTCTGGTAGGCGACGGCGTTGAAGTAGTCCTCCGCCGAGGCGCCCGCGGCGACGGTGTAGGTCCACGGGCCGTCGCCGCGGTAGTGGTTCGAGGTGATGGTGAACTTCACCGAAGACGTGCCCGAGTTGGTCATCTTGAAGTAGACGGCCAGCTTGCCCGTGCCCGGCTCGACGGCGTAACGGGTGCTCACTTCCGCGGACTTGCCCGCCTTGGTCGCGTCGCCCTGGAAGCGGCGCAGGAAGCGGTTGGGGCCGACCATGGTGAAGTCGTACTTGCCGCCGCCGAAGCCCGTGCCGATGTTGAAGGAGTCGGAGGCGGTGCCGCCCGCGTCGACGGTGTACTGGTAGGGCGTGGTGTCCCGGTAGGCGTTCGGGTGGATGGAGAAGTGGGCCGCACGGGAGGCCGGGCCGCCCTGGTTGGTCATGGTGAACCAGGCGAGGAGCTTGCCGGCGGCGCCGAACTCCAGGTGGTCCAGGTAGCCGCCCGGCTGGTACGGCAGTGCGCGGGCCGGGCGGGTGCCGGACTCCTGCGCGGGCAGGGCGTTGTCGGTCGGCACCGGGTTGGGCAGCGGGCCGCAGGTGCCCATGCCGATGACGCTGGTCGCGGGCAGGGAGACCGGGCCGTAGACCGGGTTGGCGAAGTCGAAGACACCGGTGAGGTCGCCGCTGACCTTGCGCCGCCAGTCGCTGATGTAGGGGCACTTGGCGGGCTTGCCGAGCGCGGACGTCCAGGTCTCCAGGAAGCGCAGCACCGAGGTGTGCTCGAAGACCTCCGAGGAGACCCAGCCACCGCGCGTCCAGGGCGAGATGACCAGCATCGGGACGCGGAAGCCGAAGCCGTACGGCACCCCGTTCAGAAACTCCCCGGCCGTTCCGGCGGGCGGTGCCGGCGGGGGAACGTGGTCGAAGTAGCCGTCGTTCTCGTCATAGTTGAGGAACAGGACGGTGGAGTCGAAGACGCCCTGGTCGGCCGCGAGAGCCTGGTAGACGAGGCCGACGAAGTGGGCGCCGTCGCCGGGCGGGGCGTAGGGGTGCTCGGAGAAGGCCTGGTTGGGCACGATCCAGGAGACCTGCGGTAGGGTGCCCGCGAGCACGTCGGCCTTGATGGCGGCGGCGATGTCGTCGGGGGTGGAACCGGTCACCTTGGGCACCGAGGACATGCCGCGGTCGTACAGCGGGTCGCCCGGCCGCGCGTTGGCGAAGTTCTTGAAGTAGGCGCAGCCGTTGTCGCCGTAGTTGTCGGCCGCGTTCTGGTAGACCTTCCAGCTCACCCCGGCGGCCTGCAGCGCCTCGGCGTAGTTCTGCCAGGTCAGGCCGGACTCGTCGCCGCCGTCGTAGCTGGTGGAGTCGACCTTGCCGCTCCACAGGTAGGTGCGGTTGGGGCCGGTCGCGCTGAGCGTGGAGCAGAAGTAGGCGTCGCAGATGGTGTAGTTGTCGGCGAGCGCGTAGTGGAAGGGGATGTCGGAGCGGTCCAGGTAGCCGAGCGAGCGGACGTTGCCGACACCCGCGACCCAGTTGTCCATGCGGCCCTTGTTCCAGGCGGAGTGCTGCGAGGACCAGGAGTGGGGCAGGTCGCCGTTGCACTGGGCCAGGGTTTCGCCGTCCTTGCCGTCGGCGGACGGGGTGGCGCTGAGCTTCCACGGGTACTGGCGGCCCGTCCCGTTCGGCTGGTCGAAGACCGAGTGGCCGCCGCCGAGGGTGATGCCGCTGCGGTCTCCGAAGCCGCGCACGCCCTTCAGACGGCCGAAGTAGTGGTCGAAGCTGCGGTTCTCCTGCATCAGGATCACCACGTGCCGTACGTCCTTGATCGTGCCGGTCGCGGTGGTCGCCGCCGCGGTGCGGGTGCCGGCGCCGCCCAGTGCCACACCCGCTGCCACGGATGCGCCGAGCCCCACGAAGCCTCTTCGGCTGATCGGTGTCATTCGCCCCGTCCTTGTCACCTTCGGTGCCCCTGCGGCACGCCGCCCGCCAGGGTGCCCTCGGCGGCCGTCGGGGCCCGTGCCGGAGCGGTGAGGCGAAGGTGAACAAGAGTCAAAGTCGCCCGCGGGCCCGCCTCATACCCCGCCGAACAGGGCGCCCAGCCCCCGCTCCACCACTCCGGCCAGGTCCTCCTGCCCGGCGGCCACCACGCCGTACGTGCGCAGCAGGAAACGGCGCAGAGCCGACGCGGAGAACTGCAGCAGGGCCAGGCCGTGGGGCGAGTGGAACTCCAGGACCGTGCGGGTGCGGCCGCATGGCCAGATCTGCACGTCCCCGTGGCCGGCCGGGGACCGCAGCCCCTGGTCGAGCAGGGAGCGCGCGAAGACCCAGGTGACCTCCTCCCCGTCCAGGGCGGCCTCGGCCGGGAAGTCCACGAAGACGGCCAGGGGATCGTCCGTGGTGTAGCGCAGCCTGGCCGACACCGGGACCTCCTGGTCCTCGGCGGTGATGAGCCGGGCCTGGGCGGGCTGTTCGACAGTGATGGCGTCCATGCCTTAATGGAGTCGTCGAAGGCGCTTCACATGCCGCGAAATCCGGTCAGAGTTCGACAGGTACAAGACGCTTCCCGCACACTGGAACACAGGAGCGACGAACACCCGCGTGAGCGCCGAGGAAAAGCGGCCCGGACCGGACAACAGGCGTAGGCCGCCTACGACTTGGCCCGCCTGACGCGTACGTCATTCGTGCGCGCGGATCACTCGGGGAAGACTCTGGCATATGCCGAAAGCACCACCGTATCGTGTGGTGCCAAATCCCTTACGGGGCGTCGCGGGCTGTGCGACAGTCGTAACGGCCCCCCGTCCTCCCCGGCCGTATCGTCCCCAACGGAGTGCGTCATGCCGTCCCCAGTCTCCGCGGACCACCCAGCCGCCCAGCCACCCGGACGCGGCTCGGTGGAGGCGTTGATCACGCAGACGCGGCGGCTCAAGGGCGACGTGGACGCCGTACGGCGGGACACCCGGAGCGAGGGGGCGGACCCGGAGGAACGCTGGCAGCGCGCCCTGTACGACCTCGCGCTGCACCAACTCGAGGACTTGGACGCCCACTTGGCCCAGCTCCGGGACGGACCGGTCGCCGAGCCTGCCGAACCGGTCGAGGCGCCCGCGCCTCGGCCCGCGCCCGCCGCCGCGCCGAGCGGCTCGCTGCTCAGCCGCGTCGGCAGCGCGGAGTGGAACCTGCTGACGGACGAGGCGACCTGGTCCGGGGAGCTTTACCAGATCCTCGGCCTGGACCCGGACGCCCCCGCGCTCACCCTGGACGAACTGCCCTCGCTGGTGGTGGAGGAGGACCGGCCGAAACTGACCGCGATGGTGACGGACTGCCTGGTCGACGGCAAGCCCATCGACGGCGAGTTCCGCGTCCTGCGGCCGGACGGCTCCGTGCGGGCGGTGCACATGATGGGCGAACCCGTGCTCGGCGCCGACGGCGGCACTGCCTCGATGTGGGCCGTGCTACGCGACGTCAGCGCACTGCGCCGCTGCCGGCGTACGGTGCACGAGACCCGTGACTCGATGCAGCGCCAGCGCCGGCAGGAGCAGACCGAGCACCGGATCGCGGCCGAGTTGCAGGAAGCCGTGCTACCGCCATGGCGCGGCTCCCTGCGGCTCCCGCACCAGGGGCCACGCAGCCTCGACCTCGCCGCGCGCCGCCTGACCGCGGCCACGGCCACACCGCTCGGCGGCGACTGGTACGACGCGCTGGAACTGTCCGACGGCGACACCCTGCTCAGCGTCGGCGACCTCACCGGGCACGGGGTGGCCGTCGCCTCCGGGATGGCGATGCTGCTCGGTGCCATACGCGGCATGGCACTGGCCGGCAGCCGGCCCGGTGAACTGCTCGGCATGCTCAACCAGTTACTCGACGCCACCGTGCAGCCCGCCCTCGGCAGCGCCGTCTGCTGCCGCTACCGGCCCGGAACCCGCACCCTGGTCTGGGCGCAGGCAGGACACCCCGCCCCGCTGCTGTACCGCAACGGGACGGGGCGCAGGCTGAACGCACCCGACGGCGTCCTGCTCGGCGCCACCACGGGCGCCGCCTACGGGCAGGCCGAAGAGACCCTTCGGCCGGGTGACCTCCTGCTGCTGCACACCGACGGACTGGTGCCGGGGCACAGCCCGGGCGCGGCCGTGGACCGCCTGCTCGACCTCGCCCCGCGGTTCGGCGCGGCGCGCACCGCGCAGGACTGCGTGCGCACGGTGGTCGAGGAGTTCGGCGGAGCCGGACGCGAGGACGACGCCTGTGTGCTCGTCGCCAGGGTCACCGCATGAGATCGACGTGACGGATGAGTTGAGGTTGCTGATCAAGTCCGGCGCACAGGCCCTGTGCCTGTGCGCTCACGCCTGTGCGCCGTCCGCGCCCTTGGCCCTCGGCTTGGGCAGGGCGAGCCGGATCTCCTCCCGCAGTTGGTGGATCTTCGGGTAGCCGGAGTACTCCGCGGTCAGCCGGTACATCTGCCGCAGCCGGTCCCAGGTGCGACGGGAGGAGTTCGAGCCCATCGACATCAGGGCCAGCCGTGCGTAGCGGTCGGCCTGTTCGGGGTCGTCGGCGATGAAGCAGGCCGAGGCCATGGACAGATGGTCGAAGATCTTCGACCGCTCCCGCCCGTCGACGCGCAGGAAGAGCGCCTTCTCCGCGTAGTACTGGGCGTGCGTGGCCGCGCTCGGGTCGAACTCCGCCAGCGTGCGGTAGGCGAGTGCCTGCATGCCGTACAGATCCTCGTCTTTGAAGGTCTGCATCCAGTCCAGCGGCTCCGCCTCGCCCCGGTCGGCGACGAACATGTCCTCCGCCTGCCCGAGCGTGCGGCGCATCGCCTGGCCCTTGCCCATGGAGGCCTGGGCCCAGGCCTCGATGGTGTGGAACATCGCCTTCGTGCGCGGCTGCAGGCGGTCGCCGGCGCCGGACTGGGCGAGCTTCATCAGGTCCAGTGCGTCGCCGGGCCGGCCGAGGTGCACCATCTGCCGGGCCGCCCGGGACAGGGCCTCACCGGCACGCGGCCGGTCTCCGCCCTCGCGGGCGGCGTGGGCGGCGATCAGGAAGTACTTCTGCGCCGTGGGCTCCAGGCCGACGTCGTGCGACATCCAGCCCGCGAGGACGGCCAGGTTGGCGGCGACGCCCCACAGGCGCCGCTGGAGATGGGGTGGATGGTGGTAGGCGAGCATGCCGCCCACCTCGTTGAGCTGGCCCACGACCGCCTTGCGCTGAAGCCCGCCGCCACGGGCGGCGTCCCAGGCGCGGAACACCTCGACCGAGCGCTCCAGTTCCTCGATCTCCTGCGACCCGATGGGGGCGGCCTCATAGCGGTCGAACCCAGCGGGGTCGGCGTGCAGGGGGTCGTCGAGGACGGGGGCGTCGGCCTTCAGGGCCGGGTCGGTGTGCAGCCAGTCGTACATGGCGCTGCTGAGTGCGGATCCCGCGGCGAGCGCGGCACCCGCGCCCACCAAGCCGCGTCGGTTGAGCATGAGGTCCATTCCCGTGAATTCGGTGAGGACCGCGGCGGTACGTTCGGGCGCCCACGGCATGCCGTCGGGATGTTCCTCGATCCCGTCGCCCTGCCGTTTCCCCGTACGCCCGTGCCGTACCAGACCGAGGTCCTCGATGGTCACGACACGGCCGAGACGCTCGGTGAACAGGGCCGCCAGCACCCGCGGCACCGGATCGCGCGGGATCTCTCCCATGTCGATCCACCGACGGACCCGGGAGGTGTCGGTCGACAGCTGGGGGTGGCCCATGACCACCGCCTGCTTGTTGACCAGCCTCGCGAGTTCCCCCTTGGACCAGCCGGCCAGGCCGAACAGGTCCGCAAGGCGGGTGTTGGGTTGTCCGCTCACGTAAGCCCCCAGGTTCTCGGCTGAGTTGACAGTAGCCCGGTGCAGGTTGCCGGGCGACTATTCGCCAGGGTTCGCCAGGGTTCGCCAGATGGTGTGCCACTGGGCATCGGGTGTCGAGTAGGAACGCGCCACCCCGACCCGGTCGCCGCTCGGCTCGCCGAGCTGACGGGTGCATTCCCCAGGGTGCACCCGGGCGACCGGGCCGGGCAGGCGCACGCTCACAGTGCATGCGAACGGAGTACGGGCTCTGCCGAGCCCCGGCCTCGCGCATGTGCCCCGAGCACGCACCACAGGCAGGCACCGCAGGCACACGAAGGGATCTGTATCTCCCATGTACGCAGCATCGTCCTCCGTGTCCGCCCCGCCCCGGCCGCTGCGCTCCCGCCCCGCGGGCGGCGGGCCGTTCCTGGACCCGGCGGCGCGTCCGGGCGCCCCCGCGCCGGTCGCCGGCCGGCTCCGGCGGGTGCCGGGCCAGGTCGGTACCCAACCGCTCAGCGGAAGGCTGGACTTGTCCGGTCCCCAGGGCGCGCAGCTGCGCACCGCGATCGCATCAGTGCACCGGATCTGTCCGGAGTTCACCCCGGTGCAGGTGCTGCGGCGCAGCGGACGGTCCGTCCTCCTCGTCGGGACGACCGGGCGCGGCGCGGCCGTGGCCAAGTGTCTGCTGGACCACTCGCCCGCCTGGGCCGAGCGGTTCCGCCACGAGATAGCCGCATACCGCTCGTTCGTCCGGCACCGGCCACCGGTCCGCGTGCCCCGGCTGATCGCGGCGGACCCGGACAACTGCACCCTGGTCATCGAGCGGGCGCCGGGCCGGGTGGCGGCGCTGCAGCGCCATCCGGTGGAGGCGCCGCCCCGCCCGGACATCCGGGCGGCGCTGGGCGCCATCTGCCGGGTGAACGCCTGGCGGCCCGCGGCGGGCACCTTCGACATGCCGCTCGACTACGGCGCCCGGATCTCCCGGTACCACGAGCTGGGCCTGCTCACCGACCGGGACCTCGGCGACCTCCAGAAACTGGTGCACGGCATCGCCCACGAGGTGGGCCGGCACGGCATGCTCCAGTTCAACCACGGCGACGCCCTGCTGTCGAACATCCTGCTGTCACCGGCCGGTCCAGTGCTGGTGGACTGGGAGCACGCGGGCTGGTACCTGCCTGGCTACGACCTGGCGACGCTGTGGCTGGTCCTCGGGGACGCGCCGGTGGCCCGGCGGCAGATCAGCCAGATCGCCCAGTCGGCGGGCCCGGCCTCCCGGGACGCCTTCCTGGTGAACCTGATGCTGGTGCTGACCCGGGAGATCCGTACGTACGAGACGGCCGTGCAGCGTTCGATGCACGAGGTGGCCCCGGCGGCACCGGGCGTGGCCCACCCGGGTGCTGCGCCGTCCGGCGAGGAACAGCGGCTGCTGCTCAGGCGGCTGCACGACGACTGCCAGATGGCCCGCAAGGCCATCCGAGCGGCGGTCGGAACTCGCTGACGGGGACGACGGTTCCGCGGTGCGCCAGAGCGGCGGCGCACCGCGGACCTTCGTGTGTCCGGGCGGTTGTGGCCAGTGGTGTATGCCAGTGACGCCGCGCAGGCCCGCGCGCCGCCGCCGCGAAACTCGCCGAAAACCCTCCGTGACGTGGGAAATCGCCTGTGCGAAGGCATCATTGACGGATCGTCGGCAAGCCGGTACCACTGACCCTGCTCCGCGCCGCACGCCCCGCCACGCCCACCCGTCACAGGAGGCCGCATTGCGAGGTTCCGCCACCGATTCCACGTCCACACCCGGCCACAGACATCTGCGCAGGGCCGCCGTCCCGCTGGCGTCGGCGGCCCTGCTGCTGCCGCTGCTCGGCGCGGCCCCCGCCCAGAGCACCACCGACTCCTCCGCCGGCCGGCTGCAGCACGCGTTCGCCACCGCGGCGACCGAGTACCACGTGCCGCAGAGCGTCCTGCTGGCCGTCTCCTACCTCCAGTCCCGCTGGGACTGGCACGCCGGGGCGCCCAGTGTGTCCGGCGGTTACGGTCCGATGCACCTCACGGACGCCCGCACCGCCATCGCCACCACCGAGCACTACGCCGAGGGCACGGAGGACGCCCGCGGCGACGCCGCCCGCGCGGCCGTCCACCCGGACGTCAAGGCGCCCGCCGAGTCCGCGCTCCCGGCCCGCCTGAAGACGCTGCCGAAGGCTGCGCAGCTGACCGGTCTGCCGGCCGAGGAGCTGCGCACCGACCCGACGGCGAACGTGGCCGGCGGCGCCGCTCTGCTCGCCGCCGCGCAGAAGGAGCTGGGCGAGCCGCTGAGCGCCGACCCTGCCGACTGGTACGGCGCGGTGGCCCGCTTCTCCGGCGCCGACGACGCGGCGACCGCGGCGGCGTACGCCGACGACGTGTACGACGTCCTGCGCACCGGGGAGGAGCGCGTCACCGACGACGGCCAGCTGGTCGCGCTCGCCGCGCAGCCGGGGCTGACGGCCGACACCGCCCAGCTGCGGGAGGCCGGGCTGGGCACGCTGCCCACGGACGGCGTCGAGTGCCCGAGCTCGGTGTCCTGCGAGGCGGTCTGGGCGCCGTACGCGCAGTTCGGGAACAACGACTACGGCAACCACGACCTCGGCGACCGTCCGGTGTCGCAGGCCATCAAGTACATCGTCATCCATGACACGGAGGGCGCCTGGGACGGGGTGCTGAACCTGATCCAGGACCCGACCTATGTGTCGTGGAACTACACGATCCGCTCCACGGACGGTCTGATCGCCCAGCACGTCAAGGCGAAGGACGTGGCCTGGCACGCGGGCAACTGGGACGTCAACGCCCGGTCCATCGGCATCGAGCACGAAGGTTTCCTCGCCAACCCGGACGCCTGGTACACCGAGGCGATGTACCGTTCCTCGGCCCGGCTGGTGAAGTACCTGGCCGGCAAGTACGGCATCCCGCTGGACCGGCAGCACATCCTCGGCCACGACAACGTGCCCGGCCCGACCACGTCCACCATCCCCGGCATGCACACCGACCCGGGCCCGTACTGGGACTGGCGGCACTACTTCCAGCTGCTGGGCCACCCCTTCAAGCGCACGGCGGGCAAGCAGGGCGGGCTGGTGACGATCCTGCCGGACTACGCCAAGAACCAGCCGGTGTACACGGGCTGCACCACCAGCGGCGAGGCGTGCACGGCGCACGGCTCCAGCGAGGTGCGGCTGTACTCGGACCACGACGTGAACGCGCCGCTGATCAAGGACATCGGGCTGAAGAAGGACCCGACCGAGGACGTGAACGACCTGTCCTCCCGGGCCTCCACCGGTCAGCAGTACGCGGTCGCGGACCACTGGGGCGACTGGACCGCGATCTGGTACCTGGGCCAGAAGGCCTGGTTCCGGAACGCGCCCACGGCTCCGGCGGCGGTGCCCGCCGACGGCCTGGTGATCACCCCGAAGGACGGCCTGGCCAGTGTCCCGGTGTACGGCAGGGCCTACCCGGAGAAGGAGGCCTACCCGGCGGGCGTGCCGGCGCAGTCGGTGGTGCCGCTGCCGTACACGATCCCGGCCGGGCAGAAGTACGTGGTCGGCGACGTGGTGCCGGGCGAGTACTACTACGCGGTCACCTTCACCACCGACTCGCACCGGGTCGTGGTGGGCAAGGACCTGTACTACGAGATCCAGTACGGCCACCGGGTGGCCTTCGTCCGCGCCGCGGACGTGAACCTGGAGGGCTCGGCCGGCTAGCCCGGCCGACGGCGGCCTCAGCCCTGCTGGAAAAGCTCCGCCGGGAGCGGCTTCAGCAGGGCGTACAGGTCGTCGGTGATGGGGCGGTCCCAGGCGGCGATGGTGACGAGGACGCCGTCGCTGCGGTCGAACTGGACGCAGGAGATCCGGGACTCGGACAGCTTCAGCCGCCGCACGATGAGCAGATTGTCGCCCTGGAGGACCGGGGTGTCCTCGACACCGACGACGGTGACGTCCTCGTCGTTCTCCAGGGCGAGCAGCAGCTGGCCCACCTCGAAGGGGATCTCGCCCTCGGCCACCTCGCGGGCCGGGGAGCCCTCGGGGAGGTTGCCGATGATCATGGCGGGGCCGCGGCCGCCGAAGAGGTCGTAGCGCAGGAAGACACCCTGGCAGGTGCCGTCGGGCGCGGGCAGCAGGCCCGCGCCGAGGTTGCCCGGCCAGTCGCCCGGGTCCATGGCCAGGACGTCGAATTCGGGTCCGGCGGGGGTGGCGCTGCGGCGGCGGAGGAACGACATGCGGCCATGGTACGTGGGCTGTGCGGGAAGTGCGGTGCGGCTCCGCCGGATCGGCCGTGAGGGGGGCCGTCCGACCGCGTGCGGGTCCGTTGCGGCTGCTCGCGCGGTTCCCCGGGGCCCTTCGGGGCGCCCCCTTCGGGGCGCCGCACAGGGGCGCCTGTCGCTCAGCTCAGGGGGCAGCTGGTGAGGAGCGTGGACGCGCTGGCGTCAGGCGGGCGGGGGACGGTGTGGTCGGCCGGCGGGAGGCCGGAGCCGGTGATCCAGCCCTCCAGGGCCCCGAAGGCCGAGTGGTGGCAGGGCAGCATCGGGCGGAGACGGTCGGGGAAGGCGTCGACCAGGGAGTCGGTGTGGGTGCCGTCCTCGATGCGGTAGTAGCGCAGCAGGGCGCCGCGCCCGGCCGCGTGCACCATGCGCGCGTAGACGTCGGAGTCCTGGCTGATCGGCAGCAGCACGTCGAGGGTGCCCTGGATGGTGATCAGCGGTTTGCCGATGCGTCCGGTGAGCGCGATCCGGTCGACGGCGCGGTGGACGGCCGCGGGCCGGGCCGCGTAGTCGTAGTCGGCGTCGCAGCCCGGTGTGCCGGAGGCGCAGAACGGGGTCCCGGCCTCGGTGGCGCCGTCGTAGCCGGGGTCGACTTCCTCCCGGTAGATGCGCTGGGTGAGGTCCCAGTAGACCCGGTAGTGGTACGGCCACAGGAACTCCGAGCCGGCCGGGAAGCCGGCCCGGTGCAGCGCGTCCTCGGCCTCGGCGGCGCCGGGGCCGCCGGCGGCGTACGCGGGGTAGTGGCGCAGGGCCTGCGGCAGGAAGGTGAGCAGGTTGGGGCCGTCGGTGCGCCAGAGGGTGCCTTCCCAGTCGACTCCGCCGTCGTAGAGCTCGGGGTGGTTCTCCAGCTGCCAGCGGACGAGGTAGCCGCCGTTGGACAGGCCGGTGGCGATGGTGCGGGCGGGGGGCCGGTGGTAGCGCTGGGCGACCACGGCGCGGGCCGCGCGGGTGAGCTGAGTGAGGCGGGTGTTCCATTCGGCGATGGCGTCGCCGGGCCGCCGGCCGTCGCGGTAGAAGGCGGTGCCGGTGTTGCCCTTGTCGGTGGCCGCGTAGGCATAGCCGCGTGCGAGCACCCAGTCGGAGATGGCCTTGTCGTTCGCGTACTGCTCGCGGTTGCCGGGTGTCCCGGCGACGACCAGGCCGCCGTTCCAGCGGTCGGGCAGGCGGACGACGAACTGGGAGTCGTGGTGCCAGCCGTGGTCGGTGTTGGTGGTGGAGATGTCCGGGAAGTAGCCGTCGATCTGGATGCCGGGCACGCCGCTGGGCGTGGCCAGGTCCTTGGGGGTGAGTCCGGCGTAGTCGGCCGGGTCGGTGTGGCCGGAGGCCACGGTGCCGGCGGTGGTCAGCTCGTCCAGGCAGTCGGCCTCCTGGTAGGCGGCGCCGGGCACCCGCAGCTGGCTGCGGCCGGCACAGTGGCCATCCGGTGTGCCGGTGGGTGCCGCCGTGGCCGGGGTGGCCAGGAGCAGGCAGACCGCGGTGAGCGAGAGTGCGGGGAGAACGGCTCGGCGGGTGGGCCGTCTGTGCGGTGTGGTCGGCATACGGGTTCCTCCGGCTGTGGGTGGACGCGCTGGAGGCTAGGGGCGGAGTGGGCGTGCCGGACATGTGTGGGGCCGCCATGAAGACGGCCCCGACAGCATCGTCGGCCACCATGACCGACCGTGGCTGACTCGGTGTCAGGGGCAGCCGGTGTCGGCGATGGTGTAGTAACCCGTGGGTGACTCCTTCAGGGTGTGGGTGACGAACGTGTTGTAGAGGCCCATGTTCTGCTGGGACCCCTTGGCGTAGGTGTAGCCGCCGCTGGTGGTTGCCCGTCCGGCCTGCACGTGGGCGTAGTTGCTCGCCGTCCAGCAGGCGGCGCCGCTGCTGCCACCGCCGGTCCCACCGCCGCCCGGATCGGAGGTGTCCAGGCCGAAGAACCGGGCGATCCAGTAGCTGGAGCAGATGGAGGCGGCGAAGTAGGGCGCGCCGGTGCTGCCGCACTGCTGGGCGCCGGTGCCCGGGTCCACCGGGGTGCCGTGCCCGATGCCGGGCACCCGGTCGACCTCGACGGCCACCGTGCCGTCGGCGGCCAGGTACTGGTCCTGCCGGGTGACGTCGGGGCCGATGGTCGTGGTGCGGCTCGGGGTCTGGGAGAGGCCGTGCAGGGCCGTCCACTGGTCGCGCAGCTCCGTGGCGTTGCGCGGGACGACCGTGGTGTCCTGGTCGCCGTACCAGACGGCCGTGCGCGGCCAGGGCCCGGTGTACGAGGGATAGGCGTCCCGCACGCGCTGGGCCCACGCGTCCGGGCTCAGGTCGACGCCCGGGTTCATGCAGGTGTAGGGGCTGTTGTCCTTGGTGCAGTCGTAGGGCAGGCCCGCGACGACCGCGCCGGCGGAGAAGACGTCGGGGTAGGTGGCGAGCATGACGGCGGTCATGGCGCCGCCGGCGGACAGGCCGGTGACGTAGACGCGCTGGGGGTCGGCGCCGTAGGTGGTCACGGCCTGGCTCACCATCTGCCGGATGGAGAGCGCCTCGCCCTGTCCGCGCCGGTTGTCCGTGGTCTGGAACCAGTTGAAGCACTGGCTCGCGTTGTTGGCCGAGCCGGTCTGCGCGAGCACCAGCAGAAAGCCGTCGCGGTCGGCGAGTTGGGGCAGGCCGGAGTTGTCGGCGTAGACCTGCGCGTTCTGGGTGCAGCCGTGCAGGGCCACGACGACCGGCGGGTGCGCGGGCAGGGACGCGGGCCGGTACACGTACATGGTGAGGGCGCCCGGGTTGGATCCGAAGTCGCTCACCTGGGTGAGCGTCACGGAGGCCCGGGCGGCGGGCAGGGGGCCGGCGAGCGCGGTGCCGAGGACGACGGCGACGGCGACGGCGAGCAGACGGGTCAGGAAACGGGGCAGGACGCGGGCGCGGGGTGGCGCTCCGGCTGCTCCTGCGAACGGGGGCGGTGACATGGGCGGCTCCTTCGCGAAACGCGTGTCCCGGCCGCTCGTGCGCAAGGCCGCGTGCACGGCGCCGGGCGTGGCGGAACCGTATGTACGCGTGCGGGCCGCCACCATGGCGCGGGACACCACAGCCGTGACCACGCCCGTCGTCAGCGCGCGCATTGCGGGGCACGGTGCGGTCTGCTACGCCGTCCAGGCCTCGGTCCGCCCGGCGCTCACTCCTCCGGCGTCACCGGGGGCACCACCGCGACCGGGCTCGCCGCGTGCAACAGGACCGCCTGGGTGACCGAGCCCATCATGCGGGCCGGTGCGAGCAGGCGCCGCCGGTGCCGGCCGACGACGACCAGCTCGGCGTCCTTGGAGGCGGCGACGAGATGGCCGGCGGCGTCGCCGGGCAGCGCCTCGGCGTCGGCGCGCACCTCGGGGTGCCGCTCGCGGTGCGGGGCGAGGAAGCCCTCGGCGAGGGCGCGGGTCTCGTTCTCGACGGCGCTCTGGTCGATGTGGGGCGGCACCAGCTGGCCGGGGGCGGACCAGGTCTGCACCGGCCACGGGTAGGCGGCGATCACCTGCACGCGGGCGCCGCGCAGGGCGGCCTCGGTGAAGGCGAGGGCGAGGGCGGCCTCGTCGGGGCTGTCGGCGTGCAGGCCGACCACCACCCGGGGGCCGGGCTCGGCCGGACCCTCGCCGTGCACCTGCCGGCCGGGCCGGGGCACGACGACCACCGGGCACTCGGCGTCCCGGGCGGCGGCGAGCCCGTTGGAGCCGAGCAGCAGGCTGGCGAAGCCGCCGCGGCCCCGGGAGCCGAGGACCAACAGCTGGGCGTCGGCGCCGAGTTCCGGCAGCACGGCACCCGGTACGCCCTCCAGGGCGACGTACTCGACGGCGGGCCCCGCGCCGCGCTCCGCGAGCCGCGAGCGCACGTCGTCCAGCACCGGATCGCCCTCCGCCTCGGGCTGTGCGGCGACCAGCACATCGGCCTGGCCCCAGGCGGCGTACTGCCGCACGTGCACCACCCGCAGCGTCGCGGCGCGGCGGCGGGCGGCGTCGAAGGCCCACTCCAGCGCGCGCAGGCTGTCCTCGGAGCCGTCGACCGCGGCGATGACCGGCGCAGTGCTCATCGTCCCTCACCTTCCGGAGCACGACCTTCCCCTTGCTGGGGCCAGCCTGACGCAGGCATCTGTCCCAGCGGGGTCCTGCCGGTCGCGTGTCCGGAAATCCGCGCGGAACACCCCCGGTTCGGCTGTGGTGTCCGCGCGCTGCCGTTTCGGTGCGGGGCCGGCTCAGGTGAGGTCGAACTCCCCTTCACGGGCCCCGGAGACGAAGGCGCCCCATTCCGCCGGCGTGAAGATCAGGGAAGGGCTCTCCGGACGGCCGCTGTTGCGCATCGCGATGAAGCCCTCGACAAAGGCGATCTGGACATCGCCCAGACCTCGGCTGCTGGACTGCCACTCGGCCTTGCTGAGGTCCAGCTCCGGCTTGTCCCAGCCCGCGAGCGGCTTGTGCTGGGTGGTGGTCTCGGCCACGTCCGTGCTCCTCCCGGTTCGTCGTCCGCGGCTCAGCCTAGCGACCGCTCACGATGCCCAACAGGCCACGTGGGGAGGACTTTCAGGTCTGCGGTGGCCGCGCTCCCACGAGCCACATGGAGAAGAACTGCGAGCCGCCTCCGTAGGCGTGCCCGAGCACCCTGCGGGCGCCGTCCACCTGGTGTTCTCCGGCCTGGCCGCGCACCTGGAGGGCGGCCTCGGCGAAGCGGATCATGCCGGAGGCGCCGATGGGATTGGTGGAGAGCACTCCGCCCGACATGTTGACGGGCAGGTCGCCGTCGAGTTCGGTCACCCCGGACTCGGTGAGCTTCCAGCCCTCGCCCTCCTCCGCGAAGCCCAGGTTCTCCAGCCACATGGGCTCGTACCAGGAGAACGGCACGTACATCTCGACGGCGTCGATGTCCCGGCGCGGGTCGGCGATGCCGGCCTGCCGGTAGACGTCGGCGGCGCAGTCCTTGCCGGCCTGCGGGGAGACGAAGTCCTTGCCCGCGAACAGGGTCGGCTCGCTGCGCATGGCGCCGCCGAGCATCCAGGCGGGCGGGCGGGGTGCGCGGGCGGCTCCGGCGCGGTCGGTGAGGACCATGGCGCAGGCGCCGTCGGAGGACGGGCAGGTCTCGGAGTAGCGGATGGGATCCCACAGCATGGGCGAGGCCTGGACCTTCTCCAGGGTGATGTCGTGCTCGTGCAGGTGGGCGTAGGGGTTCCTCAGGGCGTTGCGCCGGTCCTTGTAGGCGACGAGGGAACCGATGGTGTCGGGGGCGCCGCTGCGCCGCATGTAGGCGCGCACATGCGGGGCGAAGAAGCCGCCGGCGCCGGCGAGCAGGGGCTGCTGGAAGGGGATCGGCAGGGACAGGCCCCACATGGCGTTCGACTCGGACTGCTTCTCGAAGGCGAGGGTGAGCACGGTGCCGTGGACCCGGGCGGCGACCAGGTTCGCGGCCACCAGCGCGGTGGATCCGCCGACCGAGCCGGCGGTGTGCACCCGCAGCATGGGCTTGCCGACGGCACCGAGGGCGTCGGCCAGGTACAGCTCGGGCATCATCACGCCCTCGAAGAAGTCGGGCGCCTTGCCGATGACCACGGCGTCGATGTCGGCCCAGGTCAACTCGGCGTCGTCCAGCGCCCTCAGTGCCGCCTCGCGGACGAGTCCGGCGATCGAGACGTCCCGGCGGGCGGCGACGTGCTTGGTCTGACCGACGCCGACGACGGCCACGGGCTCCTTGCTCATCGCGCATCCCCTTCGAGTACGGCGACCAGGTTCTGCTGCAGGCAGGGGCCTGAGGTGGCGTGGGCGAGGGCGCGGTCGGACGCGCCGCGGTGGATGCGGGCGGCGGCCTCGCCGATGCGGACGAGTCCGGCGGCCATCACCGGGTTGGCGGCGAGGGCGCCCCCGGAGGGGTTGACGCGCACGTCGTCGCCGAGGCGCAGTGCCCGGCGCAGGATCAGCTCCTGCGAGCTGAACGGGGCGTGCAACTCGGCGGTGTCGACGGGCCGTTCGAAGGCGCCGGCCCTTTCGGCGGCGAGCCGGGTGGACGGCGAGTCGGTGAGGTCGCGGACGCCGAGGCCGTGGGCCTCGATGCGGTGGTCGACGCCGCGGATCCAGGCGGGCCGCGCGCACAGCCGGCGGGCCCGCTCCCCCGCCGCGAGGATCACGGCGGCGGCGCCGTCGCCGACGGGCGGGCAGTCGCCGGTGCGCAGCGGCCGTACGACGTAGTCGCCGTGCGGCATGGGGCCCTTGAGCTGGGCGTGCGGGTTGGCTTCCGCGTCCGCGCGGCTGCGGGCGCCGACGGCGGCGAGCGTGGGTTCGTCGGTGTGGCCGGCGTCCATGAGGGCCTGGGCCTGGAGGGCGGCGAGGGCTATGGAGTCGGGCCACAGGGGGGCGACGTAGTAGGGGTCGAGCTGGCGGGTGAGGACGTCCCGCACCGAGCCGGGTGAGCACTTGCCGTAGGAGTAGACGAGCGCGGTGTCGGCGTCGCCGGTGAGCAGTTTGGTCCAGGCCTCGTACAGCGCCCAGGCGCCGTCCATCTCGACGTGCGACTCGGAGATCGGCGGCCAGGCGCCGACGCCGTCGAGGGCGAGGGTGAAGGAGAAGGCGCGGCCGGCGAGGTAGTCGCTGGAGCCGGAGCAGGTGAAGCCGATGTCGGCGGTCCGCAGGCCGGTCTGTGCCAGCACCTCGTGCAGGACGGGCATGAGCATCTCGACCTCGGAGGACTCCTCGGTGGAGCGCCGGTGGTCGGTCTGGGCGAAGGCGACGATCGCGATCTCCCGCGTCACAGCAGCTCCTTGTAGGTGTCGTAGTCGGCGTCGGGTTCGCCGGTGGGCCGGTAGTGGTCGGGGTAGCGGGCGCCCTCGGTCCACACCGGCTCCACGCGCAGGCCCATGCGCACCTGGTCGTAGGGGATGCCGCCGATCCGGGCGTGCAGGGCGAGGTCGGCGCCGTCGAGGGCGATGTGCGCGTAGACGTAGGGCACCTCGATGTCGAGGTTCTTCGCCTTGATGTTGACGATGCAGTAGGTGGTGACGGTGCCACGGGGACCGACTTCGACCTGTTCCGCTGTGGCCACGCCACATGTGGGGCACGCACCCCTCGGGGGGACGTACACCTTGCGGCAGGAGGGGCAGCGTTCGCCGACGGTCCGCTGTTCGGAGAGGGCGCCTATGTAGGCGGACTGGGCGCGGCCGGGTGAGTAGGTGTAGTCGAGGCGGGCGGGGGCGACGATGCCGGTGAGCGGGTTGTCGAACTCGCCGGTGTGGCCGCCGGGTTCTTCGGGTTCTCCGTCGTACGGTTCGAAGCAGGCGATGTCGGTGATGGCGCCGGTGCGCTCGGCGGCCCAGCGGATGCGGACCCGCATGCCGGTGTGCACGGAGTCGGGGCCGGGTGCGTCGAGGGCGTGCAGCAGGGCGGTGTCGGCGCCGTCGAGCCGGACGAGGACCCAGGCGAAGGGCGCGGCGAGGGGCTGGCCGCGGCGCGGTTCGTGGTTCCACGCCCAGGTGGTGACGGTGCCGGTGGGGGCAACCTGCACCAGGTCGCGGAGTTCCTCGGCGGTGACGGGGTCGTACTCGACGGGCGGGACGAGGGTGCGTCCGTCGGTCGTCTTCACGCCGAGGACGACGCGTTCGCGCAGGCCGGTGAGGAAGGCGCTCTGGACGGGGCCGAGGGAGCGGGTGAAGGGGAATTCGACGACGAGGGGTGCTTTGAGGACTTCGGGCATCGGGGCTTGCCTCCTTGGGAAGGGCGGCGAGGTCGCGCCCAGCGCTACGCACGCTTGTAGACGGGGGGCCGCTTCTCCGCGAAGGCGCGGGCGCCTTCCTTGGCGTCGGCGGTGTCGAAGACCGGCCAGCCGCACGTGAGTTCGGCCGCGAGCCCGTCGGTCTCCGTCATCTCGGCGGTCTCGTAGACCGACGCTTTGACGGCCTCGACGGCGAGTGGGGCGCAGGCGTTGATCCGGTCGGCGATCTCCAGGGCTTGGCCGAGGGCGGTGCCGTCGGGGACGACATGGCCGATCAGGCCGATGTCCGCTGCCTCCCGGGCGCAGTACGGCCGTCCGGTGAGCAGCATCTCCAGGGCGTGGGTGCGCGGGATCTGGCGTTGCAGCCGGACGGTGGAGCCGCCGATCGGGAACAGCCCGCGCCTGACCTCGAACAGTCCGAAGGTCGCGGACTCGCCGGCGACCCGGATGTCGGTGCCCTGGAGGATCTCGGTGCCGCCCGCGACGCAGTACCCCTCGACGGCGGCGATGACCGGTTTGCGCGGGCGATGGTGGCGCAGCATCGCCTTCCAGTGCAGGTCGGGATCGGCCTTGAGCCGGTGGCGGTACTGCTCGCCTGCCATCCCCTTCCCGGCCAGGGCCTTGAGGTCCATTCCGGCGCAGAAGGAGCCGCCGGCCCCGGTGAGCACGATCGAGCGGATCTCGTCGTCCGCGTCGGCCTCGAGCCAGCCGTCGTACAGGCCGACGAGCATGGGAAGCGAGAGCGCGTTCCTGGCGTCGGGCCTGTTGAGCGTGAGCACGAGTGTGGCGCCCTCGCGCCGCACGGTGAGGTGTTCCGTCCCGCCCATGGGCTTGTCTCCCCTCGGTGAGAACGAGAACAGGTTGCAGTAGGCGACGAGCCACTTCAAGGGAGCTTCAGAGGTTTTCTGACGAGCAGTCAGATTTATTCGGTGCGGGCCCTTCCCAGTTGCCGCGCGCTTTGCTCTGATGACCGGCGTACCGACCGATGCGCCTTTGTTCGCCAGGACTGCCGGGGTCAGGAGGAGCGGTGGAGTACAACCTTGCCGACCTGTTCGAGTCGGTCGTCGACGTGGTCCCGGACCGCGAGGCGCTCGTGTACGTCGACCATCCCGGCACCGGCGCGGAGCGGCGCCTGACCTACGCGGAGCTGGACGCGGCCGCCAACCGCGTCGCCCACCACCTGATCGACAGCGGAATACGGCCCGGCGAACACCTCGGCCTCCACCTGTACAACGGCGTCGAGTACCTGCAGACGGTGCTGGCCTGCCTGAAGGCGCGCATCGTCCCGGTGAACGTCAACTACCGCTACGTCGAGGAGGAGTTGGTCTATCTCTACCGGGACGCCGATCTGGTCGCGCTGGTCTTCGACGCGGAGTTCGCGGACCGGGTCGCGGCGGCGCTGCCGCGGGCGCCGAAGCTGCGGCACCTGCTGCGGGTGGGCCCGGAGGCGGGCGCGGTGCCCGGGGCGGTGCCGTACGCCGAGGCGGAGGCATCCGGCTCGCCGGCCCGGGGCTTCATGGCCCGCTCCGCCGACGACCAGTTCATCATCTACACCGGCGGCACGACGGGCATGCCCAAGGGCGTGATGTGGCGCCAGGAGGACCTGTTCTTCGCCGGGCTCGGCGGCGGGGCGCCGACCGGGGAGCCGGTGAAGACACCGCAGGAGCTGGCCGAGCGGGTCGCCGCCGGGGGCTCCGGGATCACCTTCTTCCCCACTCCCCCGCTGATGCACGGCACCTCCACGCTGACGGCGTTCATCGGCTTCAACTTCGGCCAACGCGTCGTCCTGCACCGCAAGTTCGTGGCGGAGGAGGTGCTGCGGACCGTCGAGAAGGAGAAGGTCACCGCCATGTCGCTGGTCGGCGACGCGATGCTCCGGCCGCTGATCGACGCGCTGAGCGGACCGCTCAAAGGGACGGACTGTTCGGCCCTGTTCAGCGTGTCCTCGTCGGGTGCGGTCATGTCGGAGACGGTGCGCAGGCAGTTCGGGGAGCTGGTCCCGAACGCCGTGCTGCTCAACAACTTCGGCTCCTCCGAGTCCGGTTTCAACGGTACGGCGACGGAGGACTCGGGCCCCGAGCGGGGCTTCCGCCTGCGGGTCAACTCCCGTACCCGCGTGGTGGATCCGGTGACTCGCGAGCCGGTCACGGCGGGCGGGACCGGCCGGGTCGCGCAGTGCGGACACGTCCCGCTCGGCTACTACAACGACCCGCGGAAAACAGCCGAGACGTTCTTCGAGAAGGACGGGCAGCGCTG
Source organism: Streptomyces sp. NPDC050743 (assembly GCF_044456925.1). Lineage (NCBI taxonomy): Bacteria > Bacillati > Actinomycetota > Actinomycetes > Kitasatosporales > Streptomycetaceae > Streptomyces > Streptomyces sp. NPDC050743. The sequence continues at coordinate 7,416 of NZ_JBITGJ010000067.1, read as the reverse complement.
GGTCCTGCTCGGCGACATGGCGACGGTCGACGAGGACGGCGTGGTCACCGTGCTCGGCCGGGGCTCGCAGTGCATCAACACCGGAGGCGAGAAGGTCTATCCGGAGGAGGTCGAGCAGGCGCTCAAGGCGCATCCGGACGTGTACGACGCGTTGGTCGCCGGGGTCCCGGACGCCACCTGGGGCAACCATGTGGCGGCCGTGGTACAGCTGCGCGAGGGAGCCTCGCACCCCTCGCTGGCCGACATCCAGAGCCACTGCCGTACCCGGCTGGCCGGCTACAAGATCCCCCGCCAGCTGGTGATCACCGACTCCATCCAGCGGTCCCCGAGCGGCAAGGCCGACTACCGGTGGGCCCGCGAGGTCGCGGTGGCGGCCGACCGGCGGTGACGCACCGGGGTGTCCCACCGCCCCCACCACCCGATAGCACTACTCTGTGCGCACGATCGACCCGACTCGACTACTTTGGGTGACTGTCGGTTGGTCGAGTTGTGCCGGTTCCGGCCTTCCGCACCGACATCGGGCCACGCACGGAAGGATCTCGGGGTGTCTCATCACACGCCTGGTCACCTGCCGGGGAGCGCAGACGATACGGACAGTGGCCCGGAGCGAGCCGGGGACCCTCCGACGGCCGGGGATCCGGCGGCGGCCAGGGATCCGGCGACGGCCGGGGATCCGGTGATGGCCGGGGATTTCCCGACGGCCGGGGAGGCGGAGCCGGCCGGAGCACCCGGCCGGACCGGACTGCGCGCGCGTGTCGCGCGGGGCCTGGCGCTGGCGGCCAAGGCCGGCCGGCTCGGCGGGCGCGCCCGCAGCGGGCGGGGCTCGGGCACCGGAGCCTACTGGACCGACGGGCCCCGCCCTCGCCCGCAGGACACGGCCACGACGGCCGGCCGGCTCGTGGGGCGGGGACACATCGTGCGGGGCCTGGCCGCGCTCGCCGGTCCGCCCGGCAGGCGGACTCGCATCGCCCGGTCCGTGGCCATGGGCTCGGGCGTCCTCGCCGTCGCCGTCCTGCTCGTGGCACTGCTGCTGCCGAACCTGCCCGACCGGCTCACTCCGGCCGCGTTCGTGCGTCTGCCGGCCGAGGGCATCCTGCTCGCCGCCGTGCTGCTCGTGCTGCCGCCCCGGGCGAGGCGGGCCGGGGCGGCGGCCTTCGGCCTGCTGATCGGGCTGATCACGCTCCTCAAGTGCCTGGACATCGGCTTCTACTCGGTGCTGTACCGCCCCTTCGACCCGGTGCTGGACTGGGGTCTGCTGGGCAACGCCGCGGACTATCTGCGGGAGACCTCCGGGCGGGCCGGTGAGCTGCTCGCCATCGCCGGCGCCGTCCTCCTCGCGGTCACCGTCCTCGCCCTGACCGCGGGGGCGACGGTCCGCCTGGCCACCCTGATGGCCCGGCACCGCGCCCGGTCCGTCCACGTCGTCCTGGTGCTGAGCACCGCCTGGATCACCTGTGTCGTGCTCGGGCTGCAGACGGGCGCCGGGCCCGTCGCCTCCACGCTCGACGCCGGCCTCCTCGGCGAGCGCGCCAAGCAGGTCCGCGTCTCCCTCGCCGACGCCCGGCTCTTCCAGCGCCAGGCCTCCCACGACGCCTTCGCCCACACCCCCTCGGACCAGCTGCTGACCGGCCTGCGCGGCAAGGACGTGCTGTTCACGTTCGTCGAGAGCTACGGCCGGTCGGCGATCGAGGACCCGGCGATGGGCCCGCGGATCGGCACGGTCCTCAAGGAGAGCGACGACGCCCTGAAGGCCGCCGGATTCCGGGCCCGCAGCGGCTGGCTGCGCTCACCGGTGACCGGTGGCGGCAGCTGGCTGGCCCACTCGACCTTCCTGTCCGGCCTGTGGATCAGCAACCAGCAGCGGTTCCGCAGTCTCACCTCCAGCGACCGGACGACCCTCACCGGCGCGTTCCGCAGGACCGGTGCCTGGCGCACGGTCGGTGTCGTGCCGGGGGTGCTGGTGGCCTGGCCGGAGGGCCGCTTCTTCGGCCTGGACCACGTCTACGACGGCCATCACCTCGACTACCACGGCCCGGCCTTCGGCTGGTCGCAGGTGCCGGACCAGTTCACCCTGCAGACGTTCCAGCGGCGGGAGTTCGGCAATCGGGGCCGGGGCCCGCTGATGGCGGAGATCATCCTCACCTCGAGCCACTACCCCTGGGCGCCCGTGCCCCGGATGGTCGACTGGGCGAAACTGGGCGACGGGTCGGTCTTCCGGCAGATCAGACGCGAGGGCAAGTCGCAGGAGGAGGTCTGGAAGAACGCGGAGAGCGTGCGCACCGAATACCGCACCTCCATCGAGTACTCGCTGAACAGCCTCGTCGGTTTCCTGCGGCGCTACGGCAACGACAACACGGTCCTGGTCTTCCTGGGCGACCACCAGCCCGTGCCGACCGTGACCGGGAACAGCCCCCGCAAGGACGTCCCGGTCACCGTCGTCGCCCGTGACCCCAAGGTGCTGGACCGGATCTCCGGCTGGGGCTGGACCGAGGGCCTGAAGCCCGCCGCCGACGCGCCCATCTGGCCGATGGACGGCTTCCGCGACCGGTTCCTGAAGGCGTTCGGACCACAACCGGGCTGAAGCCGCAGGTGAGGACGGCCATCGAGCGCGTCCGCGCGGGTGGTCGTCGACCGCTTCCCTGTGGGTGGTCATCCGTCGAGGAACTCCGCTACCACGGTGAGGAACTCCTCGGGACGGGTCTCGTGCACCAGGTGCCCCGCGTCCACCGTCACCAGCGAGGCGTCCGGGATCAGGCGGGCGAGCTGCGCGACCTGGTCCTGCGGGATGAGACTGGTGGGGCCGCCCCCGATGACCAGCGTCGGCACGGTGATCCGGTCCATGTGGTCCCACCACACAGGATCGGGTGCGTTGCGCTGCTCGTCGGTGGCCCGCACCATCGCCCAGTCGAACGGCGGCTCTCCCGCGGGCCGTTCGGCGGGCGGCCGGGGCGGGTCGAGCGGCACGGGTGCGCAGACGTCCTCCAGCACCAGCCTTCGTACGACACCGGGGTGACGCTGGGCCAGCAGATAGGCGACGAGACCGCCCAGCGAATGGCCCACGACATCGGCTCCGTCGAGACCGAGGGCGGTCAGCAGGGCGAGGACGTCGTCGCTCATCGCCTCGGCCCGGTAGTCCCCCGGCCAGTCGCTGTGTCCGTGGCCGCGCAGGTCGGGGGCGTACACCCGGCGTGGCCGCGGGGGCGCCGCGAGCCGTTGGGCGATGTGCGTCCAGTCCGCGCCGTCCGCGCCCCGGCAGTGCAGCAGCACGACGGGCGGGGCGTCCGCCGGCCCCCAGGACCGGCAGGCCAGGGTGATGCCGTTCGCCTCGACGGTGTACGGCGCAGCGGTCTCCATGCCGGGCACGCTAGCCGGGCTGTCCGGCCCCGGCCCCCTGCTCTGCCGAGGGCAGAGCGGCGCCCGCCGGCCCGTCGAGGAAGGCGAGGGTGCGTTTCAGGAACCACTCCGGGTCGTCCAGCCAGGGGTAGTGACCAGCGCCCGGCTGGACGGCGACCTCGGCGTTCGGGAAAGCCTCGACGGCACGGCGGACCAGGTCCGGGCGCGGGCCGCCGTCGAGTTCCCCGGCGTGGAGGAGGACCGGCGCGGTCAGTTCGGCGAGGGCGGTGCGGGTCGCGTCCGGGGAGAAGGCACCCTCGCCGAAGTAGCGGTCCGCCGCCTCCTCGTTCGTCTGCTGTACTTCGGCGTCCGTGTGCGCCCTGGCCGCGTCGTCCCAGCGGCCGTAGAAGAACGGCAGGAACACGTCGTCGAAGTCCGCCTCCCCCGCCAGCCAGGCCCGGAAGGCCGGGAACGCCTCCGCGAACCACGGCTCCCGCGCGCGCAGCCGGGCCGCGGACAGCCGGTCCTCGGGGGACGCCCGCAGGCCCAGGGCGGACGGGTTGGGCGTGATGAGCAGCAGCCGCCGTATCCGCTGCGGGTGGCGGGCCGCGTAGAGCATGGCGAGGGCCGCGCCCGCCGAGTGCGCGAGCAGATCCATGTGTTCCAGGCCCATGTGCGCACGCCACACCTCGACGTCCTCGACCATGCGGTCGCACCGGTACGACGCCGGGTCCGCCGGCGGCGCGGAGTCCCCGGTGCCCCGCAGGTCCAGCAGGGCCAGGCGGCGGTGCGCGGCGAGCCCCCCGAGGTCTCCGAGGTAGGCGGAGGCGCGCATGGGGCCGCCGGGCAGGACGGCGAGGGGTTCGCCGGCGCCCCGCAGGTGGTAGGCGAGCCGGGTGCCGTCGGTTGTGGTGAGGGTCGGCATGGTCTTGATCATGTCGGTCGCCCCTGGAGCGGCGCAACGCTTTACCCTCCGGGGCGCCGGGGCGCGCGCGTCCCGGGTGATGTCCGGCACCCGTGGCCACGCCGGCCGGGCCGCCTCCAGATCGTGCGACGCCCATCATTCCAGAAAGGCGAACGGGTCGTACGCGTGCCCGGTCGCCGCGTCGAAGGCGTCCACGAGCGGCGCAGAAAATCTTCGCAGCCCTCTTGCCTGGAGCCGCATGGCCTGAATTACTGACCCCGAACGGATCGACCGAATGATCGGTCGTCCGGTATGTGAGTGCGGCGAGGGAGGCGACTCGATGGCGGATGCGACGGACCTGTTCGACGCGGGCGAACGGCTCGGACCCGGGGAACTGCGGGAGCTCCAGCTGGAGCGACTGCGCACTTCGCTGCGGCACGCCTACGACAACGTGCCGTTCTACCGGGAGTCCTTCGACAAGGCCGGCGTCCACCCCGAGGACTGCCGCTCCCTCGCCGATCTGGCTCGCTTCCCCTTCACGACCAAGGCCGACCTCAGGGAGAACTACCCGTACGGGATGTTCGCCGTGCCGCGCGAGCGCATTCGCCGGCTGCACGCCTCCAGCGGCACCACCGGGCGCCCCACGGTGGTCGGCTACACCGACAACGACCTTTCCATGTGGGCCGACATGGTGGCACGGTCGATCCGGGCGGCCGGCGGGCGGCCCGGTGACATCGTGCACGTGGCCTACGGCTACGGGCTGTTCACCGGCGGTCTGGGCGCCCACTACGGTGCCGAGCGCCTGGGCTGTACGGTCGTCCCGGCCTCCGGCGGTATGACGGCCCGGCAGGTGCAGCTGATCCAGGATCTTCAGCCGGCCGTCATCATGGTGACCCCGTCCTACATGCTCACGCTGCTGGACGAGTTCGAGCGGCAGGGCGTGGATCCGCGCGGCACGTCGCTGCGCGTGGGCGTCTTCGGGGCCGAGCCCTGGACCGAGCAGATGCGGCGCGAGATCGAGGAGCGGTTCGCGATCGACGCCGTGGACATCTACGGGCTGTCCGAGGTGATCGGCCCGGGTGTGGCGCAGGAGTGCGTGGAGACCAAGGACGGGCTGACGATCTGGGAGGACCACTTCTATCCGGAGGTGGTCGACCCGATCACGGGTGAGGTGCTGCCGGAGGGCGAGCAGGGCGAGCTGGTGTTCACCTCCCTCACCAAGGAGGCCATGCCGATCATCCGGTACCGCACCCGGGACCTCACCCGGCTGCTGCCCGGCACGGCCCGGGCGTTCCGGCGGATGGAGAAGATCACCGGGCGCAGTGACGACATGGTCATCCTGCGCGGAGTCAACCTCTTCCCGACCCAGATAGAGGAGATCGTGCTCCGCACGCCCGGCGTGGCGCCCCACTTCCAGCTCCGGCTGACCCGGGACGGCCGGCTGGACCGGCTCACCGTCCGGGCCGAGGCCCGCCCGGACGCTGACCCGGATGCGCGGGACGCGGCGGCCCGGTCCATCTGCGCGGCCGTCAAGGACGGGATCGGGGTGTCGGTCGACGTGGAGATCGTGGAGCCGGAGTCCCTGGAGCGCTCGGTCGGCAAGATCCGCCGGATCGTGGACCTGCGGCCTCGGGCCTGAGAGCGAGGGTCACCGGATACGGGTGCGGCGGCGAGGGCAGGCCGTGGCGTACCTCCTCCCGACCCTGCGCCGCCCAGGCACGGCCAACGCGGTGGAGGAGCTGCCTGACGCCGAGGCCCAGGCCACCTGGGTACGACAGTGCGACACCTGCCCCGCACAGATCCGCGACGCGACGGCCGGCCTGGCGCGTACGGCACAGGAGCCGCGCGAGGCGATCCACCGAACGATCAGTGCCGCACGCGCCGGCCGTACCCCCGATGCACCGCCGCGGGCACGGGCCAGCCAGGCCGTGGCACACGCCGTGCCGGTGCCGACCCTCGCCCTGCGTGGGCGGCCGGTCCGGCACGCCGAGGGCTTGCGCCCGAGCGGATTGCGGGGCGCTCTTCCTGGCCACCTCCCGGCGTGGGTCGTATCGACGTACCCCGAAACATCGGTGCGGCCGTATACTGCGAACCCATGACGGACACCGCCCCCACCCCGGACCCCGACCTGGTCAACGCGCTGCGGGCGCTGTCCAATCCGATGCGGCTGCAGATGCTGCGCTGGCTGCGCGAGCCCGAGCGGCACTTCCCGATGGAGACGGCCATCGCCGATCCGGCCGAGGTGGGTGTGTGCGTGAGCCACATCCAGGCCAAGGCGGGCCTGGCCCAGTCGACGGTGTCGACCTATATGGCGGAACTCCAGCGCGCGGGCCTGGTCCGGGCCACCCGCGTGGGCAAGTGGACCCACTACAAGCGGGATGAACAGCGCATAGCCGACCTGGTCACGGAGCTGGGGCGGTCCCTCTAGCCCACCCGGCGTCACCCGCGCCGACCGCGCCTTGCATTTCATATCGAGAATCTGCGATATTCCGAAACATCGCACCGAGTCGACGCGCAGGGAGAGACACGATGGCGATGAAGAACGGCCTCGACCTCGGCACGTTCGGGATCTACACCTTCGACTTCGAGCAACAGCCGGCCGCGCGGATCCGGGACTCGGTCCAGGAGCTGGAGGATCTGGGCTGGCGGGCCGTGTGGATCCCGGAATTGCTCGGGCGGGACGCGTTCACGCACGCCGGGTTCCTGCTCGCTTCGACGCGGCGGCTCGGGGTCGTGAACGGCATCGCCCGGATCTGGTCCCGGCAGGCGACCTGGGCACACGGTGCCGCCGTGCTGCTCGCGGACGCCTATCCGGGGCGGCATGTGCTCGGCCTGGGCTTCGGCGGTCAGCCTCGCCCGGGGGTCAAGCCCCTCGCCGCGATGGCCGGGTACCTCGACGAGATGGACGCCATGCAGACGCCCAACCCCCGCCCGGCACAGCCCGTCCGGCGCCTGTTGGCCGCCTACGGCCCCAAGATGCTGGAGCTGGCCCGCGACCGCGCCGAGGGGGCCCAGACCTACCACTTGAAGGCTCCCCTCCCTGAAGGGAGGGGATGCGTCGCCCTCCAGGGCTGAGCGGGGATCTACGGCTCAGGCCGCCACCGGAGCCGGCGGCTCGGGTGGTCTTACGCCCTCGACACCGTCCGGGTTCCAACCTGCCCGGACCAGCATCACGCGGG
>NZ_JBITGJ010000066.1:0-45730 GCF_044456925.1 Streptomyces sp. NPDC050743 | reverse complement strand
CCGCGCGCGGGGCGGGGCCCGGGGGGGGTTGGGGGGGGGGGGGGGGGGGGGGCGGGCCCCCCCGCGCGGGGGGGGGGGGGGGCCCGCCGCCCCCCCCCCCCCCCCCCCGCTCGGGTGATGCTCCGACGGTCCGTCAGACCTCCACGACCACAGGGAGGATCATCGGCCTGCGGCGATACGTGTCCGAGACCCACTTGCCGAGGGTGCGCCGAATGAGCTGCTGGAGCTGGTGCGGCTCCACCACACCGTCCTGTGCGGACCGCTCCAGCGCTTCCGTGATCCTCGGGATCACGTCGCCGAAGGCCGAGTCCTCGATGCCGGAGCCGCGCGCCTGGACGTGCGGACCGCCGGTGATCTTGCCGGTGGACGAGTCCACGACCACGAAGACCGAGATGATGCCCTCGTCGCCGAGGATCTTGCGGTCCTTGAGGGCCGGCTCGCCGACATCGCCGACGGAGAGGCCGTCGACGTAGACGTAACCCGCCTGGACCTTGCCGGAGATCTTGGCCTTGCCCTCGACCAGGTCGACCACGACGCCGTCCTCGGCGATGACGATCCGGTCGTGCGGGACCCCCGTCAGCGCGCCCAGTTCGGCGTTGGCGCGCAGGTGGCGCCACTCGCCGTGGACCGGCATGAGGTTCTTCGGGCGGCAGATGTTGTAGAAGTACAGCAGCTCGCCCGCCGACGCGTGGCCGGAAACATGCACCTTGGCGTTGCCCTTGTGGACGACGTTGGCGCCCCAGCGGGTCAGACCGTTGATCACCCGGTAGACGGCGTTCTCGTTTCCGGGGATCAGCGAGGACGCCAGGATGACCGTGTCGCCGTCGACGATCCTGATCTGGTGATCCCGGTTCGCCATCCTCGACAGTGCCGCCATCGGTTCGCCCTGGGAGCCCGTGCAGACCAGGACCACCTCGTGGTCGGGGAGGTCGTCCAGCGTCTTCACGTCCACGACCAGCCCCGGGGGCACCTTCAGATACCCCAGATCCCTCGCGATGCCCATGTTGCGGACCATCGAGCGGCCGACGAAGGCGACCCGGCGGCCGTACTCGTGGGCCGCGTCCAGGATCTGCTGGATGCGGTGGACGTGGCTGGCGAAGCTCGCCACGATGATCCGCTTGCGGGCGCCGGCGAAGACCTGGCGCAGCACGTTGGAGATGTCGCGCTCGTGCGGGGTGAAGCCCGGGACCTCGGCGTTCGTGGAGTCGGTGAGCAGGAGGTCGATGCCCTCCTCGCTCAGCCGGGCGAAGGCGTGCAGGTCGGTGAGCCGGTTGTCCAGCGGGAGCTGGTCCATCTTGAAGTCGCCGGTGTGCACCGCCATGCCCGCGGGGGTGCGGATGGCGACGGCCAGGGCGTCCGGGATGGAGTGGTTGACGGCGATGAACTCGCAGTCGAAGGGGCCGACGCGCTCGCGCTGCCCCTCGGCCACCTCGAGGGTGTACGGGCGGATCCGGTGCTCCTGGAGCTTGGCCTCGATCAGGGCGAGGGTCAGCTTGGAGCCGATCAGCGGGATGTCCGGCTTCTCGCGGAGCAGGAACGGGACACCGCCGATGTGGTCCTCGTGGCCGTGCGTGAGGACGATGCCCTCGACGTCGTCGAGGCGGTCCCGGATGGACGAGAAGTCCGGCAGGATCAGGTCGATTCCGGGCTGCTCCTCCTCGGGGAAGAGCACTCCGCAGTCGACGATCAGCAGGCGGCCGCCGTATTCGAAGACCGTCATGTTTCGGCCGATCTCGCCGAGACCGCCGAGCGGGGTGACCCGCAGACCTCCCTCGGGGAGGGGCGGGGGCGGGCCGAGTTCGGGATGCGGATGACTCAAAAGACTCTCCTCACCACACGCGCCACGTACCGGTCGGGCACGTGGCGCGTGAGACGTTCGTGCAGAAGCAGTTGTCGTTGTGGGGTGCGGGCACCGGTGGCCCGTCTCTTCTGTTGTTCTTCAGTTGTGAAGCCCGTGTGGTGCCAAGTCTGTTGTCAGAGCTGTACCCCGCCGGCGGCAAGATCGATCTTGAGCTGGGCGATCTCCTCGGGCGAGCACTCGACCATGGGCGAGCGCAGCGGGCCTGCGGGCAGTCCCTGGAGGGCAAGCGCGGCCTTGGTGGTCATGACGCCCTGGGTGCGGAACATGCCGGTGTAGACCGGGAGCAGCTTCTGGTGGATCTCGGTGGCCTTGACGACGTCGCCGGAGACGTACGCGTCGACGAGGGCGCGCAGGTCGGGGGTGACGACGTGGCCGACGACCGAGACGAAGCCGACCGCGCCGACGGAGAGCAGCGGGAGGTTCAGCATGTCGTCGCCGGAGTACCAGGCGAGGCCGGACTCGGCGATGGCCCAGCTGGCGCGGCCGAGGTCGCCCTTGGCGTCCTTGTTGGCGACGATCCGGGGGTGCTCGGCGAGCCGGACGAGGGTCTCGGTGTTGATCGGGACGCCGCTGCGGCCGGGGATGTCGTAGAGCATGACCGGCAGGCCGGTGGCGTCGGCGACGGCCGTGAAGTGCCGGTACAGGCCCTCCTGCGGGGGCTTGTTGTAGTACGGCGTGACGACCAGCAGGCCGTGTGCGCCGTCGCGCTCGGCCTGGCGGGCCAGCTCGACGCTGTGGTGGGTGTCGTTGGTTCCGACGCCGGCGACGACGTGGGCGCGGTCGCCGACGGCCTCCAGTACGGCTCGTACGAGGTCCGATTTCTCCGCATCGCTGGTGGTGGGGGACTCGCCGGTGGTCCCGTTGATGATCAGGCCGTCGTTGCCTGCGTCCACCAGATGGGCGGCGAGCCGCTGCGCGCCGTCGAGGTCGAGTGCGCCGTCCGCCGTGAAGGGCGTGACCATGGCGGTGAGGACCCGCCCGAAGGGGGTCTGCGGAGTCGAGGTCGGAGCCATGGGTAACACGCTACTCGGTGCTCCCTGTGCGGTCTGCCCTCGGGGGGTCGGGAAAGTCAGGACAAATGCGGAGCCCGGCACTGCCTGCTCGGGGGTTCAAGCAGTGCCGGGTCCGTTTGATCAGGCTAGATGAACTTCTCTAAATGCCGCAATACGGACACTTCGCCAGGCTGATCCGTACATCCGTTCCGGGCGGGGGAACAGGGCTTCGTAGGCCTTTCTTACGGGGCCACGCGCCCGTTCGCGTTGAAGGCGGCGTACGTCAGCGGCATGAGCTTCGCCCACTCCGCCTCCATCTTCTCGCCGACCATCTCAATCTCCCGTTGCGGGAAAGAGGGCACCTTGGCCAGTTCGTGCTGGGTGCGCAGGCCGAGGAAGTGCATCAGGGAGCGGGCGTTGCAGGTGGCGTACATCGAGGAGTAGAGGCCGACGGGGAGGGCCGCGCGGGCGACCTCGCGGGCGACGCCCTCGGCGAGCATCTTCTGGTAGGCCGCGTACGCCTGCTCGTACGACTCCCGCAGGGTGCTGGAGACCGCCTCGTGCTGGGCCGGGGTGCCCTCGACGAAGACGTACTTGCCGGGGCGGCCCTCCTGGACCAGCTTGCGGTCGGTGCCGGGGACGTAGAAGACCGGCTCGAGCTCCCGGTAGCGGCCGGACTCCTCGTTGTAGGACCAGCCGACGCGGTGCCGCATGAACTCGCGGAAGACGAAGATCGGGGCACTGACGAAGAACGTCATCGAGTTGTGCTCGAACGGGCTGCCGTGCCGGTCCCGCATCAGGAAGTTGATCAGTCCCTTGGAGCGCTCGGGGTCCTTCTTCAGCTCGTCCAGGGACTGCTCGCCGGCGGTGGAGACCCGCGCGGCGAAGAGGACGTCGGCGTCCGAAGCGCTGGACTTCACCAGCTCGACGGTGACGTCACTGCGGAACGTGAGCGACTCGGGGGTGGTCACGGAGGTTGGGGTCCTTCCCATCACAGCTGCGGTTCGCGCCCACCTTACGGGGCACCCGCCCGGCCCACGGCAGTACCCGGCCTCGAAAATCCCACCAAGGATTTTTTCCGACATGGGCACCTTTTGTGTCACTCGATCGTCTGTATCGGTGAGAATCACTCGTTCGGTCCCGAAAGGAGACGTACCCACGATGTTCCGTCGGCGTGAGCCCGTGCCCTTCGCCTTCCTGGACGAGGCGGACAGGTTCCGGAGCAATGTCACTCCCCCGCCCCGTCCTCGGGCGTCCTTCGGGGAGATAGCCGGGCGCTGGCTGCTGGGCCTGACCCTCGTCGCAGGGCTGGTGGGAGCCCTGATCCTCGGCATGCCGGCGATGTCCACCCCGTCCAGTACGCCGACGCAGCAGTCCCAGGCCTCTCAGGGGCACTGACCCTTCCGGCCACCCAAGGGTGGTGAGCGGGAACAGCGGCGGATAGCCTCACGTCACAGCCACGCACGCATCGAGTGAGGACCAGCCGTGCCCCTGTCCTTTCTGACGGCCGACCGCACCTTCGAGGCCGCTTCCGAGAGCGCGTTGCCCTACGACGACCGGGAGCGCTGGCGGCGCCCGTACCGTCCCGGTCCCTGGCGTGTGGCTGTGGCGGCGCTGGTGCTGCTGCTCGCCTCCTTCGTGCTGTTCTCGGCGGTGGCCATAGCCCTGACCCGCTCGGTGTCCTCCGCAGGGGCGATCCTGACAGCCGGGCTCGTGGTCATAGCCGGCGCGCTGCGGCTGCTGCGCATGGGCGTGTGGGTGAGCGGGCGCGGGCTGCGCCACGTCGGCTTCCTGGTGACGCGTACGGTGCCGTGGGCGCGGGTGATCTCGGTGCGGACGGTGCAGCAGCCGGTGCGCTGGCTGGGGCTGCCGCGGGCGGTGCAGGGGCAGGCGCTGGAGCTCGTACGCAAGGACCGGCCGGCCGCGGACACGCCGCCGCTGCTGACCACGCACACGCTGGACTTCCTGGGCCGCCCGGCCGCCTTCGACCGCGCGGCGGACACGGTGGAGGCCTGGGCGGCGGAGTACGGCCGCAGGCGCGGCTGAACGGCAGGGTGGCCGGGTGCTGGTGCCGGCCGGCCGTGGGGTTGGACCGCTTACCGGCGTCGGCAGGGTGCCGCCTGCGCGGAGAAAGTTCGGCGCCTGAGCGCCGCCGGCCGGCGTCAGGCCCCGGCCGGCTTGCCGTCGTGCAGGGCGATGGCCCTTTGCATCGCCTTGCGGGCGCGGGGCGTGTCGCGGGCGTCGTGGTAGGCGACGGCGAGGCGGAACCAGCAGCGCCAGTCGTCGGGGGTCGCCTCGGTCTCGGCCTTGCGCTTGGCGAAGACCTCGTCGGCCGAGTCCCGGTCGATCCGGCCGCTGGGCAGGCGCTTCAGCTCGTCCACGGGCAGTCCGCCCTCGGCGTCGAGTTCGGCGGCGAGAGCGTTGGCCCTGCGGACGAACTGGGTGTTCTTCCACAGAAACCACAGGCCGATGACCGGCAGGATCAGGACCGCGACCCCGAAGGTCACGGTCACGACCGTGCCGGACTGGATGAGCATGACGCCGCGGCTGCCGACCAGGACGAAGTAGAAGACCAGGACGGCGGCCGTGACGAGGTAGGAGATCTTCGCGCGCATCGGGGAGTCTGTCTCAGCTCAGGTCCAGGAAGTGCTCCAGGCCGAAGGTCAGGCCCGGAGTGGTCACCACGCGGCGGGCGCCGAGCAGGATGCCCGGCATGAAGCTGCTGTGGTGCAGGGAGTCGTGGCGGATGGTCAGGGTCTCCCCCTCGCCGCCGAGCAGCACCTCCTGGTGGGCCAGGAGGCCGCGCAGACGGACGGCGTGGACCGGGATCCCGTCGACGCTGGCGCCCCGCGCGCCGTCGAGGGCCGTCACCGTGGCGTCCGGGGCGGGGGCCGTACCGGCAGCCCTGCGGGCCTCCGCGATGAGCTGGGCCGTGCGCGTGGCCGTACCGCTCGGAGCGTCCACCTTCTTCGGGTGGTGCAGCTCGACGACCTCGACCGACTCGAAGTACGGCGCGGCGATCTGCGCGAACTTCATCGTCAGGACGGCGCCGATGGAGAAGTTCGGCGCGATGAGCACACCGGTCTCCGGGGACTCGGCCAGCCAGCCCTTCAGTCGCTCGAGGCGCTCCTCGGTCCAGCCGGTCGTACCGACGACCGCGTGGATGCCGTGGCGCACGCAGAAGTCGAGGTTGTCCATGACGGAGTCGGGGGTGGTCAGCTCCACGGCGACCTGGGCGCCGCTCTCCGCCAGCGTCTGGAGCTTGTCGCCCCGGCCGAGGGCGGCGACCAGCTCCATGTCCTCGGCGGCCTCGACCGCCTTGACCGCCTCGGACCCGATCCGGCCCCTGGCACCGAGGACCGCCACGCGCAGCTTGCTCATCTCTTGCTTCCTTAGGGAGTGACCGGGAGGTGACTAGGCGACGGCGTCGTGCAGCCGCGCGGCCTGCTTGTCCTTCAGCGGGCCGATGACCGACAGCGACGGGCGCTGTCCCAGGATGTCGCGGGCGACCGAGCGGACCTCGTCCGGGGTGACCGCCGCTATCCGGTCCAGCATGTCGTCGACGGACATCTGCTCGCCCCAGCACAGCTCGCTCTTGCCGATGCGGTTCATCAGCGCGCCGGTGTCCTCCAGGCCGAGGACGGTGGAGCCCTGGAGCTGGCCGATGGCGCGGGCGATCTCGTCGTCGGTGAGGCCGTTGACGGCGACATGGTCGAGTTCGTCGCGGCAGATCTTCAGCACGTCGTGCACCTGGCTCGGCCGACAGCCGGCGTACACGCCGAACAGGCCGCAGTCGGCGAAACCGGAGGTGTACGAGTACACGCTGTAGGCCAGGCCCCGCTTCTCCCGGACCTCCTGGAAGAGGCGGGAGGACATGCCGCCGCCGAGGGCGGTGTTGAGGACGCCCATGGCCCAGCGGCGGTCGTCGGTGCGGGCGAGGCCCGGCATGCCGAGGACGACGTGCGCCTGCTCGGTCTTGCGGCCGAGCAGCTCGACCTTGCCGAAGGTGCGGATCGCACGGCTGCCGTCGCGCGGGCCGATGGGCTGCGCGTCGAGGCCGTTGAAGGCGCCCGCCTTCTCGAAGGCCGCGCGGACCTGTCGTACGACCTTGGCGTGGTCGATGTTGCCGGCGCAGGCGACCACCAGGTGGGTGGGGTCGTAGTGCTTCTTGTAGAAGCGGCGGATGCGGTCGGCGGTGAGGGCGTTGACCGTGTCGACCGTGCCGAGCACGGGGCGGCCGAGGGCGTTGTTGCCGAACATGGTGTGCGCGAACAGGTCGTGCACACAGTCGCCCGGGTCGTCCTCGGTCATGGCGATCTCTTCGAGGATCGCGCCGCGCTCGACGTCGACGTCCTCCTCGAGGATCAGCGAGCCGGTCAGCATGTCGCAGACGACGTCGATGGCGAGCGGCAGGTCGGTGTCGAGCACGCGCGCGTAGTAGCACGTGTACTCCTTCGCCGTGAAGGCGTTCATCTCGCCGCCGACGGCGTCGATGGCGGAGGAGATGTCCAGCGCGCTGCGCTTGTCCGTGCCCTTGAAGAGCAGGTGCTCCAGGTAGTGCGTGGCGCCGTTCAGGGCCGGGGTCTCGTCGCGGGAGCCGACGTGCGCCCAGATGCCGAAGGTCGCGGAGCGGACCGAGGGCAGGGTCTCGGTGACGATGCGCAGGCCCCCGGGGAGGGTGGTCTTGCGGACCGTGCCGATGCCGCCTGTGCCCTTGATGAGGGTTTGGGTACGGGCGACGGCCCGCGCCTCCGAAGAGGGGCGGGCCGTCACCTTGGAGCTACGCGACGTCACTGCTCGGCGTCGTCCTTGTCCGAGTCGTTGCCTTCCTCGCCCTCGATCACCGGAATGAGGGAGAGCTTGCCGCGGGAGTCGATCTCGGCGATCTCGACCTGGACCTTCTGGCCCACGCCGAGGACGTCCTCGACGTTCTCCACGCGCTTGCCGCCGGCGAGCTTGCGGATCTGCGAGATGTGCAGCAGACCGTCCTTGCCGGGCAGCAGGGAGACGAACGCACCGAAGGTGGTCGTCTTGACGACCGTACCGAGGTAGCGCTCGCCGACCTCGGGCATCGTCGGGTTGGCGATGCCGTTGATCGTTGCGCGGGCGGCCTCGGCGGAGGGGCCGTCGGCGGCACCGATGTAGATCGTGCCATCGTCCTCGATGGTGATCTCGGCGCCGGTGTCCTCCTGGATCTGGTTGATCATCTTGCCCTTGGGGCCGATGACCTCGCCGATCTTGTCGACCGGGATCTTGACGGTGATGATCCGCGGGGCGTGCGGGCTCATCTCGTCGGGCCGGTCGATGGCCTCCATCATCACGTCGAGGATGTGCAGGCGGGCGTCGCGGGCCTGCTTGAGGGCCGCGGCCAGGACGGAGGCGGGGATGCCGTCCAGCTTGGTGTCGAGCTGGAGGGCGGTCACGAACTCCTTGGTGCCGGCGACCTTGAAGTCCATGTCGCCGAAGGCGTCCTCGGCACCGAGGATGTCGGTGAGGGTGACGTAGTGCGTCTCGCCGTCGATCTCCTGGGAGATCAGACCCATGGCGATACCGGCGACCGGGGCCTTCAGCGGCACACCGGCGTTCAGCAGCGACATGGTGGAGGCGCAGACCGAGCCCATGGACGTCGAGCCGTTGGAGCCGAGGGCCTCGGACACCTGACGGATCGCGTACGGGAACTCCTCGCGCGTCGGCAGCACCGGCACGAGCGCGCGCTCGGCGAGGGCGCCGTGGCCGATCTCGCGGCGCTTCGGGGAGCCGACGCGGCCGGTCTCACCGGTGGAGTACGGCGGGAAGTTGTAGTTGTGCATGTAGCGCTTGCGGGTCACCGGGGAGAGGGTGTCCAGCTGCTGCTCCATGCGGAGCATGTTGAGGGTGGTGACGCCCAGGATCTGGGTCTCGCCACGCTCGAACAGCGCGGAACCGTGCACCCGCGGGATGGCCTCGACCTCGGCGGCGAGGGTACGGATGTCCGTCACCCCACGGCCGTCGATGCGCTTCTTCTCCTTGATCACGCGCTCACGGACCAGGCTCTTGGTCAGCGAGCGGTACGCGGCGGAGATCTCCTTCTCGCGGCCCTCGAACTCCGGCAGGAGCTTCTCGGCGGCCAGACCCTTGACGCGGTCCAGCTCGGCCTCGCGCTCCTGCTTGCCGGCGATGGTGAGCGCCTGGGCGAGCTCGGGCTTGACCGCTGCGGTCAGGGCCTCCAGGACGTCGTCCTGGTAGTCCAGGAAGATGGGGAACTCGCCGGTCGGCTTGGCGGCCTTGGCGGCGAGGTCGGACTGGGCGCGGCACAGGACCTTGATGAAGGGCTTGGCGGCCTCCAGACCGGCGGCGACGACCTCCTCGGTCGGCGCCTCGGCGCCACCCTCGACCAGCTTGATGGTCCTGTCGGTGGCCTCGGCCTCGACCATCATGATCGCGACGTCGCCGTCCTCCAGGACGCGGCCGGCGACCACCATGTCGAAGACGGCGTCCTCGAGTTCGGTGTGCGTCGGGAAGGCGACCCACTGGCCGCGGATCAGCGCGACGCGGACGCCGCCGATCGGGCCGGAGAAGGGCAGACCGGCCAGCTGCGTGGACGCGGACGCGGCGTTGATCGCCACGACGTCGTACAGGTGGTCGGGGTTGAGCGCCATGACCGTGCAGACGACCTGGATCTCGTTGCGCAGGCCCTTCTTGAAGGACGGGCGCAGCGGGCGGTCGATCAGGCGGCAGGTGAGGATGGCGTCCTCGGACGGCCGGCCCTCACGGCGGAAGAAGGAACCGGGGATCTTCCCGGCCGCGTACATGCGCTCCTCGACGTCGACCGTGAGCGGGAAGAAGTCGAGCTGGTCCTTGGGGTTCTTGGAGGCGGTGGTGGCCGACAGCACCATGGTGTCGTCGTCCAGGTACGCCACGGCGGAACCGGCGGCCTGCTTGGCCAGGCGGCCCGTCTCGAAGCGGATCGTACGGGTGCCGAAGGCGCCGTTGTCGATGACGGCCTCGGCGTAGTGGGTCTCGTTCTCCACTAGCGTTTTCTCCGTTACATATCGTCTTTCGTCCCTTGGCTGCCCGTGTGGCAGGGGGACGGCGGTGGAGAAGCGCGCCGTGCGGTGCGGGCCGGTCTTCGATCGAAGCACCCGGGGCTCGCTTCCCCCCGGGGGCCACTACCGAGGACCGGCGGCGGCTAGGTGCGCTTCTCCTCGTTCTGTGTTGTACGTCGTTCTGTGTCGTACGTATTGCGTTGTGCTACCACACTACAAAGCGTGAGTGACACTCCGCACGTTTCCGCACGTGCGAGCAAGGATTCCGCACGTACGACGAAGGGAGCGGTCCCCGGGTGCTTCCGGGAACCGCTCCCTTCACGGCGTCTTACTTGGCGCCCGCCGCACCACGGCGGATGCCGAGGCGGTCGACCAGCGTACGGAAGCGCTGGATGTCCTTCTTCGCCAGGTACTGGAGAAGGCGGCGGCGCTGACCGACCAGGATCAGCAGGCCACGACGGGAGTGGTGGTCGTGCTTGTGGGTCTTGAGGTGCTCCGTCAGGTCGGAGATCCGACGGGAGAGCAGGGCGACCTGGACCTCGGGGGAGCCGGTGTCGCCCTCCTTGGTACCGAACTCGCCGATGATCTGCTTCTTCGTAGCGGCGTCGAGCGACACGCGTACTCCTCATAGTCTGTTGAGTGCCACCGAGTGCCCCCGGTCTACGTCTCGGGAGAGCTTCCGTTACTCGGGAGGCGGGGATCCGCTGGGCGCGGCCACCAGAGCCTTTTCACAGAGCTCCGGAGGTGCGTACACAAACGGCCGTCACTCAGGGTACCAGCACGGTTCGGCCGTCCGTGTCACCGGTCGCGCTGGGCGTTCCAGACCAGGAGGGCCACGATCACGAGGATCAGGGCGATGACCGTCAGCCACACGAAACCGCTGCCGCCGGATCCGTGGCTCCCGTAGTGGTGGTAGCTGCCGTGATAGCCGCTGTGGTAGCCGCCGCCCCGGCCGCGCCCAAGGGCGAGGACGTCGGTCGACGGGAGGAACACTGGGGCAGTGCCAGGCATGCTCATGCCCGGGAATTTACGTGGGCATGGCATGCCATGGGTGCGCCCGTTGCCCGCCTGTGACGAAACCTCCGCTCTCCGGGCACAAGCGGCCGCCCGTCCGGCCGGCCCCTCCTCCGGGCGTTGACCAGGCGATTTCACCGTACGCGTGCGTGGCCTCCCAGTAGGGTGACAACGCAATGCTGTCCGTATGCCGAAGGGGGCCGCTTCACCATGGCCGAGACACAGGGCACGAGCACCGGGACACCGGCGCCGGAATCGCAGGAAGACGTCGAGGCACGCAAGGAGCGGGAACGGGACGAGCTGTACGCCCTCGACATCTCCGGCGCGGAGTGGCACTGCGCGCCCGGCACGGAGGAGCACGAGGAGCGCGTCGAGATCGCGTACCTGCCCGGCGGGGCGGTGGCGATGCGCTCCTCCCTCGACCACGACACCGTGCTGCGCTACACCGAGGCGGAGTGGCGGGCGTTCGTCCTGGGGGCGCGGGACGGGGAGTTCGATCTGGAGCCTTCGGAGCGGAACGGGGGGCTCGGAGGGTAGCGAGCGGAACGTGAGAAAGGGGCGGCACGCATGTGTGCCGCCCCTTTCTCCGTGGCTTTCCCCGGCGCCGGTCCTCAGCTGGTCATCGCCCGTGCACGCGCGTACACGTCGAACACGGCCAGCGCCAGCGGAATCAGCGTGAGCAGGACGAAACTCTCGGCGATCTCCAGGAAGCGGCCCCAGAAGGGGGTGACACCGCGGCGCGGAGTGATCAGACCGATCGCGGTGACCAGGGCGGCGGCCGCGCCGACCGCCGCGGCGAGCCAGAGGCTGCGGATGTCGAGCGACGAGGTGTCGCCCCGGAAGGCGTCGATCAGGTAGCCCCGGGGCGGGTTCAGGGCGAGCCCGAGGCCGAGGAAGACGAGGGCGGCGAGGCCGGCCGCCAGGGTGGCACCGACCTGCGCGGTGTAGCGAAACAGGTGCGCCCGCATCAGCATCGCCACGCCGGTCGCGAGGGCCAGGAGCTGGGCCCAGACGTTGCTGGAGAAACCGAGGACGATCGACGCGCCCACGGCGACGAGGGCACAGCCCCCGACGAGGCCGACGAGGAGTTCGTGGCCGCGCCGGGCCTGGGCGGCCACCCGCTCGGCGTCCACGGGCTCCTGCGGGGCGGGCTCGCCGGTGTCGTAACCGCCGCGGGAGGGGTTGGGCGGTTCGAAGCCGATGGGCAGCCGCGCGAAGCGCATGGACAGGCCCGGCAGGAAGGCCAGCGCCACGACGGACAGCGGGGCGCAGATGGCGGCCGTCTCGATGGGCTTCAGATCGGTGAGGGTCGCGATGAAGGTGGTGACCAGACCGATGGCGGAGGCGAAGAGGAACGCCACGAAGGGTCCGTCACCGCCGGGCGAGACCAGGGTGAGTACCAGGGAGGCGACCAGGACCGCCGTGCAGGCGAGCAGGAACTGGAGCCGTCCGATGCCCTCGTGATCGGCGAGCGGCAGCAGTCCCGAACCGGCCACGCCGATGTTGGGCAGGGCGCCGAGCCCCAGCGCGACCGCGGAGCCCCGGTCGTCGTACACACGCGCGCGTACGCAGGCGAGGGTGACCAGCAGGATGCCGGTGACGCCCGCGATGATGCCCTGCAGGCTGTGCATGTCGTGGTGGACCTGGGAACTCCAGGCCACGAAGGCGAGCAGCGCGGGCAGGATGCCGCCGGCGACGAGACCGGCGGCGCGGGTGAGGTCGCCGCTCCACAGGGTGCGGTCGCGGGTGACGGCGGAGGCCACCGCCTCGGAGACGTCGTCGAGGACGGCGGGCGGCAGCGACTCGGCGAACGGGCGCAGGGTGAGCAGCTCGCCGTCGAGGATGCGTTGCGCCGTGAAGGACCGGGCGCCGTCGAGGACGGTGCCGTCGCGCCGTACGAGGTGATAGCCGACCGGAGCGCCCTCGGCGGGGCTCTGCTGGGACAGGCGCAGTATCTCCGGGTACAGGTCGGCAACTGGTACGTCGTCGGGCAGCGCCACGTCGATGCGGCTGTCGGGCGCCACGATGGTGACCCGGCAGAAGCCGAATCCCATGCCCGCCCCGGAAGGGGCTCCGGTGCCGTGTCCGCCGGGCGCGCCGGCCGGCGCGGAGGCCGTCATGCTCACCTGCTGTTCCCCCTCGTCGGTGGTGGGGCGGTCCGCGGTGCCGCCGCGCACCTTCCGCCCGTAAAAATCCTGTGTAGGTTGTGCGGCGCCGCACGCTCCACCGGTGAACCGAGCGGTCTCATCCGGGGTTTGCGGGGAGGCGCCTCCTTCGAACCGTTGCGGATTGCCCGAGTTTTCCCAGAACGATTCGCAACTGCTCACGCGTCTCACCGGCACCCTACCGCCAGCCGTTGTCAGTGGTTGTCAGTAGGATCGCGCTTCGCGATCGACGTTCGCCTGACACGGGGCGGCGGACGAAAAATCTCGGTCCGGCAAGGGAATTGGTGCGTAGTGAGCCACATCGTCGTCAAGCGCCCACCGCGGGCACTGCCGAAGGAAGTGCCCACGGACGAGGTCCTGCTGCAGGCTCCGCCGGAACTCCCGCGCGGCCAGCAGGAAAGCGCTTGGATGCAGCTCCTGCCCATGCTCGGCATGGGTGGATCGGTGGTGTTCTTCTTCAATCCCCAGGCCCAGCCCTTCATGAAGATCATGGGCCTGTTGATGGTGGCCTCGACGGTCGCCATGGGCATCTCGATGCTGGTCCGCTACCGGCGCGGCAACCAGGGGCAGATGGCCGACATGCGCCGTGACTACCTGCGTTACCTGTCGCAGACCCGGCGGTCCGCCCTGGACACCGCGCAGGCCCAGCGCGACGCGCAGTACTACCTGCATCCTTCGCCGGAGCAACTGTGGGCGCTGGTCGCCGAGGGCAGCCGGGTGTGGGAACGGCGCACCGGGGACGAGGACTTCGGGCAGGTGCGCGTGGGTCTCGGTCCGCAGTCCCTGGCCACTCCCCTGATCCCGCCGCAGACCGGCCCGGTGGACGAGCTGGAGCCGCTCACCGCGGGCGCCATGCAGCGCTTCCTGGCCACGCACAGCACCCTCGAAGAGCTGCCGATGGCAGTCTCGTTGCGCGCCTTCTACCACGTGACGATCAGCGGCGAACCCGGCACCGTGCGCGGCGCCGCCCGTGCCGTCACCGCCTCCCTCGCCTCGCTGCACTCCCCCGAGGACCTGGTCATCGCCGTCGTCTCGGAGCGCCAGTCGGCACCCGAGTGGGAGTGGGCCAAGTGGCTGCCGCACGTGCAGGCCCCGGGCCTCGCCGACGGCGCCGGCAGCATCCGTCTGATCACCACCGACCCGGTGGAGCTGGAGGACCGGCTCGCCGCCCGTCTCCAGGGCCGCCCGCGCTTCCACCCCGGTGGCCCCCCGGTCCCCGAGCAGCCGCACGTGGTGGTCGTGCTCGACGGCGTCTCCCTGCCCCCGAACTCCCTGCTGGCCAGCCCCGAGGGCATGCAGGGTGTGACGGTCCTGGAGATCGTGCCGGGCGATCTCACCATCGGCCGGGGCGACCTGTCCGTCATCGTGCAGCCCAAGGAGCTGCGCCTGGAGTCCGCGCACGGCATGGTCTACGAAGGGACGCCCGACGTCCTGTCGTACGAGGCCGCCGAAGCCCTCGCCCGTCAACTGGCGCCGCTGCGGGTGGCGTCGGGCGGGGACGACGACGAACCCCTGCTCGCGAACCTGGAGTTCACCGACCTGCTGAACCTGGGCGACGCTGCCTCGGTCGACCCGAAGCGGACCTGGCGGCCGCGCTCGCAGTCGGAGCGGCTGCGGGTGCCGATCGGTGTCGGTGAGGACGGCCGGCCCGTCATGCTCGACCTCAAGGAGGCCGCGCAGGAGGGCATGGGCCCGCACGGCCTGTGCGTCGGCGCGACCGGCTCCGGCAAGTCGGAGCTGCTGCGCACGCTGGTCCTCGGCCTCGCGGTGACCCACTCCTCCGAGACGCTGAACTTCGTCCTCGCCGACTTCAAGGGTGGTGCCACGTTCGCGGGCATGGCCCAGCTGCCGCACGTGGCGGCCGTGATCACCAACCTGGCCGACGACCTGACCCTCGTCGACCGCATGGGCGACTCGATCCGCGGTGAGCTGAACCGCCGCCAGGAGCTGCTGCGCGACGCGGGCAACTACGCCAACATCCACGACTACGAGAAGGCCCGCGCGGCCGGCGCCCCCCTGCAGCCGATCCCGTCCCTCGTCCTCGTGATCGACGAGTTCAGCGAGCTGCTGACCGCGAAGCCTGACTTCATCGAGATGTTCGTGCAGATCGGCCGTATCGGCCGTTCGCTGGGCGTGCATCTGCTGCTGGCCTCGCAGCGCCTGGAGGAGGGCCGCCTGCGCGGCCTGGAGACCTATCTGTCGTACCGCATCGGTCTGCGCACGTTCTCGGCGGCCGAGTCCCGCGCCGCGATCGGTGTCCCGGACGCCTACGAGCTGCCGAACGTCCCGGGTTCCGGCTTCCTGAAGTTCGGCACCGACGAAATGCTGCGGTTCAAGGCGGCGTACGTCTCCGGCGTGTACCGCACGAGCTCGCAGCAGGCCGCGGCGTTCGGCGGCCCGCTGCCCGTCGACCGCAGGCCGGTCCTCTTCACCGCGGCCGAGGTGCCGGTGCAGTACGCGCCGGTTCCGAAGCAGCGTCAGGAGTCGGTGGACGAGCGGCAGGACGACGCGCTCGCCGACACCGTCCTCGATGTGATCGTGCGGCGCCTGGAGGCGCAGGGTCCGGCCGCCCACCAGGTGTGGCTGCCCCCGCTGGACAGCCCGCCGTCGCTCGACGCTCTGCTGCCCGGCCTCGCCCCGGTGCCCGGCCGTGGCATGACCCAGCCGGGCTACGAGGGCGCCGGCCGGCTCGTCGTCCCCGTCGGCCTCATCGACAAGCCCTACGAGCAGCGGCGCGACCCCCTGTGGCTCGACTTCGGCGGCGCGGCCGGCCATATGCAGATCATCGGCGGCCCGCAGTCCGGCAAGTCGACACTGCTGCGCTCGATCATCGCGTCGTTCGCCCTCACCCACACCCCTTATGAGGTGCAGTTCTACGGCCTGGACTTCGGTGGTGGCGGTATGGCGGCGGTGGCCGGCCTGCCCCACGTGGGCGGCGTGGCCTCACGCCTCGACCCGGAGAAGGTCCGGCGTACGGCGGCCGAGGTGTACGGCGTCATGACCCGGCGTGAGGAGTACTTCCGGTCCGCGGGCATCTCCTCCATCGCCGAGTTCCGCACCCGTCGGGCGCGCGGCGACATCTCGGTGACCGACCAGCCCTGGGGTGACGTCTTCCTCGTCATCGACGGCTGGGGCAACTTCCGCACGGACTACGAGGCCCTGGAGCCGCTGGTCCTGGACATGGCCCAGCGCGGGCTCGGCTACGGCATCCACGTGATCATCACCGGGTCGCGTTCGATGGAGGTCCGGGCGAACCTCAAGGACCACCTGATGAACCGCCTCGAGCTGCGGCTCGGTGACCCGATGGACTCGGAGATCGACCGCAAGATCGCGGCCAACGTGCCCACCGGGGTGCCTGGCCGCGGCCAGACCCCGCAGAAGCAGCACTTCATGGCGGCGGTCCCGCGTATCGACGGTCTCTCCTCCGACACGGACCTGGCGGAGGCCACGACCGCGCTGGCGGCCGAGGTCACCCGGCACTGGCAGGAGCCCGGCGCGCCCGAGGTACGCCTGCTGCCGCGCGAGTTCCCGGCGACCCAGCTGCCGCCGGGCGACCGGTTCCCCACCCGGGGCATCTCCTTCGCCCTCGACGAGGACAACCTCGAGCCGGTGTTCGTGGACTTCGAACAGGACCCGTTCTTCCTGGTGTTCGGCGAGAGCGAGTCCGGCAAGTCGAACCTGCTGAAGCTGCTGATCAAGCGCCTCACCGAGCGCTACGACGGCAACGACTGCAAGCTGTTCGTCGTCGACAACCGGCGCTCGCTGCTCGGCGTGACCCCGGACTCGCACCTGGCCGAGTACATCCCCATGTCGAACCAGATGCAGCACCACATGGACGCGCTGGCCGACCTGATGCAGCGCCGTACGCCGACGGCCGACGTGACCCCGGAGCAGCTGCGCAACCGCAGCTGGTGGCGGGGGCCCACGGTGTACGTCGTCATCGACGACTACGACCTCGTGTCCACATCGAGCGGCAATCCCCTGGCGGGCCTGACGGAACTCCTCCCCTTCGCCCGCGACGTCGGCGTCCGCTTCATCATCGCCCGCTCCACGGCGGGCGCCGGCCGCGCCGGCTACGAGTCCTTCATGCAGCGCATCAAGGAACTCGGCGCCCAGGGCGTGGTCCTCGCGGGCGACCCGGCCGAGGGCGAACTGCTGGGCGGAGTACGGCCGCGGGCGATGCCAGCGGGGCGGGGCATCTTCGTCTCGCGGAAGCGGGGGAAGCCTATGGTGCAGGTGGGGTTGGCGGAGTCCTAGCGGACAGTCGTCCTTTCGAGCAATACGGCCCTCGGCCGACCCGGATGCCGCCGACCGTGAAGGTCCGCGGCATCCGGCCGTTGTGCGCAGGACTGGCTGGCGTGGAGGCCCTGTGCGTATCCGGCAGCGCCGCTGTCTCCGATCCGGCGTCCTGCTATTTTTACCGGCGCTAGACGATCCAGAGGGATGTGCCAGACGGTCCATATGGACATCGATGACCGAGCGGGCACTGCGCGGGGGATGATCATTCATGGCATGGGACGAGTGGGAACAGCTCAAGGCGGACGCGCAGGCGCGTCGGCAGGGTGGGGCGACACACATGCGGCTCAACCAGCTGGCTCCCGACAGCGGAGGCGGCGGCGGAAGCACCCGTGGTGACCTCACCGTTCAGCAGAAGGACCTCGCCGCGATCGGTTCCGCGGCGCACGAGCTGTTCAATGACTTCAGCCACTACAGCGATGGCGCCCGCCTCTCCTCCATGAAGGCGGCCGGAGGACTCAAGAGCCAGGGATTCGCCATAGGTGGCGCCCTCGATCACGTCGCCGAGCACTGGGTCGACCAGGTGCAGACTCTGCTCGACGCCTGCGCCCACATCTCCAATCACCTGCGGTACACCAAGAACCAGCATGCCGCCGACGAGTCCTACATCGCCGGCACGCTGAGCAGCATCTCCCAGCTGGACCACGGCTTCGACGAGCGGAAGGGCAGCTGACGCAGTGGATCTGGATGTGTTGCGCCATGGAAATTTCTCACAGCTCGGTGAGGCCATCACCGACTGGGAGAAGATGACCAAGGATCTCGCGACCCTGAAAGAGGACGCCCGCAGGAAACTCAAGGGCGCGGCTGACAAAGCCAGTTGGGCTGGAGTCAATGCCCAGGTGAGCCGCGAGTTCATCGACAAAACGGCACAGGAGTTCGCAGACGCCCATACCCAGGCGGACTCCATCACGAAGATCCTCAAGGACACCCGCGGCGAACTCATCGGCTACCGCGACGAACTGAACGACACCCTCGAGCGCGTCCCGTACAAGTACTGCACGGTCATCGACACGGGTCACGGCACGTTCACTGTCACCGGGAATCCCCGTCCCGACTGGGCCTCCGATCCGAGCGGCGAGACAAGCGCGGTCAGCCAGAAAGACGTCGACGATCTCCGCAACGAGATCCAGCGCATCCTCAACAAGGCGACCGAAAGTGACAACACCGCAGCAAAGGCGCTCAAACTTCTCGTCGACCAGGCCAAGTACGGGTTTTCCAGCGCCCACTACGAGAACCGCGACGAAGCTGCCGAGGCAGTCGCGGACGCCGACCGGATGGCCAAAATCCTCGCGAAGAACCCGCATGACGTGACCACCACAGAGCTCGCGTCGCTCAACTCCACCTTGGCCAAGTACAAGAACGATCCCCTCTTCGCGGAGGAGTTCGCCACGCAGGTAGGCCCCAAGAAGGTGCTCACCTTCTGGGCCGGCATCGCCGATCCCTACCAGGGCACGTACGACCCCGACCGCGCCAAGCAGGCCAAGCAGCTTCAGAAGAACCTCGGGACCACGATCGGTCTGGCCACGCTCTCCGACAGCGACAAGATGGAGAGCTGGGAGAAGCAGATGATCAAACTGGGTCCTGATCAACTCGGCATCGACGACGCCAGCAATCCGACCGGTTACGCCGTCATGAGTAACCTCATGCGTTTCGGTGACTACGACGACCAGTTCCTCAACGACTATGGCGACAAGCTCCTGGCGTATGACAAGAAGGTCAACGGCGAGGGCATCAACCTCTGGGTCAACAACGCCAACCAGGGCGACCTGAATTACTGGGGCTACAAGAACGACCGCGGCCGCGATCCCGTGACCGGCTTCCTGGAAGCGCTCGGGCACAATCCGGACGCCTCCACGCAGTTCTTCGCACAACCCGACGGCACCGGTGACACCGTCAACAAGGACTCCGAGGTCAACGACCATCTGAAGTTCCTGACCAAGGAACGCGTCTGGGTGTCTGACACCACTCTTGACGGCAAGCATGACTACATCGCCGGACGAGACTCGCTGGGGCGCGCGCTCGAAGCAGCCACCACCGGGTACTCGGCCGACGCCAGCGCGAAAGACGTTGTAGCGGGCGATCGACGCACCGCAGCCACGGCGGGAGTAATGGAGCAGGTCGTCTACCTCTACGGAGGTCAGGACGGGCCGAAGATGCTGCACGACCAGCCCGAACTCGCCGACAGCCTGGGCAAGATGGGCGGTGCGTACATCGATGACATCGATTACGAACTCTCTGGAATCGGTGACCACGGCAAGGACGGAGCCGAGTTCCCTGCTCGGTACGCGGGGCGCGCACGCTTCGGGAACCAGGGAGCCATCGATTTCCTGAGCGTTCTCGGACAGGACGAGAACTCGCACAAGGTTGTGACGACCGCCCAGCACTTCTACACCTTGAGCATGCTGGATGCGCACCCGCCGACCAGTGATGCGAATATGGACCACGCGCGGGACATCATGACGGTGGGTGCGGAATCCCGCGGCATCCTGGACAACTCTCGTGTACAGCAAGCAGAAACGACGTACGGCGAGAATTCCGAAGAGGCCAACAAGGCACTGGGCCGGTCGGCCGACTGGAAGAAACTGATGGTCGGAGCAGTCGTCGCGGGCGGTGTGGCAGCCGTCCCCCTCCCCGGCTCAACGGCCGCCGCTCTCTTCATCGCCCCACTCGCGGCGGACACGGTCACCGATGCGGCCAACACGCTACTCGGCCAGGAAATCGACAAAGCCACGGACGATGCGGAATCCGATCCACTTGTCCCGTCTCAGATGACCAGCCGAGAGTTCTACGGCCAAGGAGTGGACGACCTTGGTTCGACCTATGACTCGTACTTCAAGGACCACCCGCAGGCAAGAAACAAGGCAGACGAACAGCAATGGGTCCAAGAAGTAAAGAGCAGCTATCTGGGTACCGGCTCACATGAAAACGACTATCGAGGCCGGCCGCCGTACAAGGATTGATCAGGGATGGAAGATGCAACCTCTGTCAGTACACGGTAGGCGCAGCACGGCCCTTTTTATCGCAGCTGTGACGCTGCTCGTCGGCGGTTGCGGAGACAACTCCCAAAAGGGCGACAAGGAGGAGTCCGGTACGGGCGTCGCTGCGGGCACGATCTGCGATGGAACGCTCGACGCCGCAGCCGTGGAAGCGCTGCAGCGTCTGGCCGGCACGAGTCGGTTCGATGAAGGCACAGGAGCCAATGAGGCGGGTGAGCCGCGCAAATTTTCCTTGAGGAACGCGGTCGAGCACCTGCATGACGAGTACCGCAAGCGAAGCGCATGCTGGGTTTACAAGGCGGGTGACGACAGCGGGGAGCCACTCCTCGAGATCCGGTTCTCGGCATCAAACAGCCATCCCTCGGCCACTCAAAAGGAATCCAGCGGCCATCAGACCACATATCCCCTGGGCGTGTATGCCAACGCAGGACCCGATGGAGCGGATCTGTTCTTTCGATGCGCCACCAAAGCGCCATCCAAAGATTCGTACATCGGCGATACCAAATATGTAAAGGCGGAGCTGTATTCTGCTGCCACCAAGATGCGAGGCGAGAGTATCAACAAGGACCGAATGGTGATTCTCAATTCCATTTCTCGCAAATTGACTCAGGAAGCGGGATGCTCTTCCGAGGCCGACCTTCCGACCGAGGTGGCCTATCAGTAATATCTGTACACCTTTCAGCAGGAATAAGCCCTTCCGGCGGAGAAGAAGTCCTCGTCCATGAAGAGCGGCGGCTCCTCGGTGCGTCAA
The DNA here is from genome assembly GCF_044456925.1 of Streptomyces sp. NPDC050743. Lineage (NCBI taxonomy): Bacteria > Bacillati > Actinomycetota > Actinomycetes > Kitasatosporales > Streptomycetaceae > Streptomyces > Streptomyces sp. NPDC050743. The sequence continues at coordinate 24,630 of NZ_JBITGJ010000066.1, read as the reverse complement.
CACCGCTCAGAACGCCGCAAGAGCGATGACCGAACTGTCGTGCAGAACGAAGACACGATTACCGGCGGCGGCTAGGCGGGCGTAGTCCGACTGGGGCAGCTGGTAGCTTCGTGCGCGCTCTCCGTCGGATACTCGCACGGAATTGACCAGCAGCGCGGGCCGGTTCGCACTGTTGTCGAATTCAAGCGCCCAGACGGCGTGGCCCTGCCGTACCACCGGGCTCGCGGAGTCCGCACAATCGAAGGCATTCCACAGCACCTTGCCATCCTTCTTGGACAGGTATCGGATGCCGTCCCCCGCGCTGGCATAGACCGCGTCCTCGTAGGCTGCGGGAGGGCCCCACTTGTCCCAGTCGGTCTCCCAGTCGCCGAGCCTGGTGCTCCAGATCTTCTCTCCGTCGCTCAGCCGGCGGGCGTCCAGGTACTTGCCGTTGATGTACACGGTGTCGTTGTAGACAGCGGGACGGACAGTGACTTCCTGGTGGTCGAGACGGGTCCACGCCGTGCGGCCGTTGCCGGTATGCACGACCAGTACGGTGCCGTCCACGGTCGACATGACAAGCATGCCCTGGCCGATCACGGCCGGGTTGAGCAACTTGCCGAGGAAATCGACAGGGACGGGCACCGTCCAGCGAACCTTGGCCTCGGAGCGGTTCACGCTGCGCAGCTTGTTGTCCTTCGTCACGAAGTACACCGCATCCTCGTCAGCCGCGAGGAGCGTGGCCGCCTCGGCCGCCGGGCACGTCCACTTGGGTTCACCGGTGGAGGGCACGAAGGTCCGCAGCACGCCCTTGCCGTCGGCCCCGATGACGAGCCGGTCGGAGAGGGAGAGGTAGCCGCTCTTCGTTCTGAGGTGAGGCGCGGTCCAGCGACGCTTCCCGTTCGTGATGTCGAAAGCCGCGACACCACCGGTCGCGACACCGAAGACGATGACGTCTCCGACCGGCAACAACGGCCGGGAGTAGGCATCTGCTTCGTTGGCCACTTCCCACAGATCCGTCGGCTGGACGTCATTGCTGAACGGTTCCTTGACACCCTTGATGTCCAGCTTCTGTGCAGGCATGCGCACAGCCGGAGGAATGTCGAAGGGGTCGCTCTTCCTCTTCGTCGACCCGGCCCGCGAGCCGATCCACCACGCCGCCGTACCGCCCCCGCCCGCCAGGACCACGCCTCCCGCGGCGAGCCCCGCGAGCAGACGCCTACGGGTGACGGACGGGGCCGTCTCCATCGTGACAGGCGTAGTCAGCCGACGTGCCCCGGCCTCCCGTTCCTTGATGCCGTCAGCGATCGGTCCACGCCGCCACACCCGGTCGGCCCCCTTGGGCGCTGCCATGGCCTGGATGATCTGGGCCGGAGCGGGACGCGCGGCGGGGTCCTTGGCCAGGCAGGGCAGGATCAGTGCCTGCAACGGCGGGGCGATCCCGTCGAGCCGAGGCTCGCCGTGTACCACTTCGTACTGCACGGCCGCGATATGCGAGCCCTCGTACGCCCGTCTGCCACTTGCCGCATAGGCCAGCACCGCGCCGAGCGAGAACACGTCAGCCGACGGAGCCACCCGCTGGCCGAGCACCTGCTCGGGAGCGCCATACCCCGGGGTGACGGGCACCTGCCCGGTCGTTGTGAGAGTCAGCCCGTGTTCGGGTCGGGCGATGCCGAAGTCGATGACTCGCGGACCGGACGAGGTCAGCACGATGTTGGGCGGCTTGAGGTCCCTGTGAATGAACCCGGCCGCATGGATGTCGGCGAGGGTCCGGGCGAGCGCGCTGGCCAGAGCACGCAGCGCCGGCCCGTCGAGAGGACCGTAGGTGTCGACCGCCTGGTCCAGAGTGAGCCCCGCGAGAAATTCGGTAGCGATCCAGGGCCGTCCGCCCTCGGTCCACGCGCCGAGCACGTTCGCGATGCCGCTGCTCCGCACCGCCTGCGCGGCCTGCGCCTCGCGCACGAACCGCTGGGCGAGGTTGGTGTCGTGGGTGAGCTCGGGCCTGAGCACCTTGACGGCGGCCAGGCTGCCAGCGCCGTCTTGGCCGACGTAGACCTTGCCCATGCCGCCTTCGCCGAGGACCCCGAGGACGCGATAGGGACCGAGGCGGAGTGGGTCGCCAGTACCAAGGGGTTTCATAGGGGGGTCCTTCTGCCCGGAGGTGATGAGTGGGGGCGGACGAGCGGCGAGGCCGTGGCCAGGCGTCGCTGAGCGCGATCCGCGGTTTCGCCGCTTCCGGTCATGTCACTTGAGGGGATAGGCGGTCAGGTCGGTGCTGCTCACGCCGAGAACCAACTTTGAGTCCGTGTCCGCACGGAACTGCTTTCCGCTCGTCTGGTAAGTCAGCGCAGTGGCGCGGTCCGACAGGCTGACCACATGCAGCAAGGCCGCGTTCTTGTAGTACGCGTACTCGGTTCCGAGGACGGGCTGCCAGGCGGTGGATGCCTCGTCCGCCGCTCCGCCCTTCTCGGTCCACAGCACTCGTCCGCTGGCCGCATCGAACGCCGTCAGCCCGGTCCCCGCACCCACCGCGTACAGCACGCCCGCCCTGAGCGCCGGTGGACTGTATGCACGGTCCGTCGTGGTCTGCCAGGCCACGGCCCCGTCGCTCAGCCGCAGCGCTCGCAGCCGTCTGCCACCGAGATACACATGATCGCCATCCGCGGCGATCCCGCCGCGGAGGATGTCCGGATCGTCGATGTCATACGGCCTGTCCCACACCACAGCTCCGGTCGAGGTGTCCCGTACGACGATGTGTACGGTCCACTCCTGCACCTCTTGGAGTGTCACCAGGCGGCGGCCAACGGCCCGGGCGGCGAGAAAGTGCAGCCTCTTGCTGTCGTCCGGCCGTGCAGGCAATGCCTTCGACCACAGCTGCTTGCCGGTCCGAAGGTCGGCGGCGCGGAGGGTGAAGGTCTGCCGGGCCATCATGTAGCCAGTTCCATCCTCCTTCCCGTTACCAACGACGACGTACGCGACGCGATCGGTGACGTAGAGGAGTTGATGTGTTGAGAGCTCGTCGTTGGTATCCGCGAGCCGGACCAGTGTCTTGGCCGTCTTGCCATTGTGCGGATCGACGGTCCGGAGGCTGACGGCGGACCCGAACCCGTCGTCGGTCACACTCCCCAGCGTGAGCCCGTAGAGGCGGCCACCTGCCACGATCATCTGCCAGCCGCTCTCTTGGCTGTACACCTGCCACTTGCTCGCGCCGCTCTTGGGACTCACGCCATGGGTATATCCGCCCATGGGAACCACGATCATCCCGCCGATCCCCTGGGGGACGACCATGCCGAAGACGTCCGTGAGCATCGGGGAGTCGAACTGGTACGACCACAGCGGATCGAGGTTCCGCGTCCGGCGGGCGCTGCCCTGGCCAGTCGTACCTTCACCGCCCCGCGCTGCGGCGCGCTCCTGCCACCACCACGCGCCTCCGCCCGCCACCGCACCGGCGGCAAGTACGCCGGCGAGAGCGAGGAACCCGCGGCGCGACGGGCGACCACCGGCCGTCGTGGTATCCACCGCAGCCTCCGGACCGATCGCCGGCGCGGGTAGCCGCTGTGGCACCAGCTGCCAGACGTCGGCAGCCCGCCGCCCGATGTCCGCGAGCATCTCGTTGGGCAGGTGGTCCGCGAACTCGCCTCTGCCGTCGTGGAGTTGCTCTGCGAGCTGCCCCGTGGTGGGACGGGCCCCCGGCTCCTTGACCAGACACTGGGCCAGCACCGGCACCAGCCCGGCCGGTACACCGCTGAGGTCCGGCTTCGCGTACCGCACCCGGTACAGCAGATCCGCTGCCTGCCCGTGCCCGAACGGGCCGCGCCCGGTGGCCGCGTACACCAGCACCCCGGCGAGCGCGAAGACATCGCCGGACGCGTCGTGCTCCTCCCCCGTCGCCTGTTCCGGGGACATGAAGGCCGGAGTGCCGACGGCGGCGCCGGCGCGGGTCAGGCGGTCGTCGCCGATCGCCCGCGCGATGCCGAAGTCGATGACCTTCGGCCCGTAGGCGGTCAGCAGGATGTTGGACGGCTTGAGGTCGCGGTGTACGACGTCCGACCGGTGCAGCTGGCCGAGTGCCGAGCACAGGGCGGCGCCGAGAGCGCGTACGGACTGCTCGGGCAACGGTCCCCCGGCCTCGACAGCCGCGTCGAGCCGGGGGGCCGAGCACGTACTCCGTGGCCAGCCAGGGCGTCTGAGCGAGCGGATCCGCGTCCATCACCCGCGCCCCGAACTGCTCGCCGATGACCCGGGCCGCGTCCACCTCCAGCCGGAACCGGGTGCGGGCCGCCGGATCGGTGGCGATGGCGGCGTGCATGGTCTTCAGGGCGACGGTACGGCCGCCGGCGGAACGCGCCACGTAGACGGTGCCCATGCCTCCGCTGCCGAGCCGGGCGATGAGCCGGTACGGGCCGAGGGCGACGGGGTCGTCGTGGGTGAGAGGAGTCGGCATGGGGTTCTTGTCGTCAGTGGCTGGGGTGGCTTGCTGGGGCCGGGGACGGCGCTCCGCCGGGCGGCCAGGACGCATGCACCGGTGCCTGTGCCGGCGTCGGCAACTGCACCTCGGCGGCCAGGACCGATGCTGACTGGTGGACGATGGCGGCGACGAGCCGGGCGGGCAGCCAGCCGGGGGCGAGGAAGGCGTCCGCTCGCGAGGGCGGAGCGAAACCGACCGGCGTGTCCGGCTGAGCGCCTCCCGCCAACTCATCGATGACCTCAGAGAGTTGGCAACGCTGGGCCGGGTCGCGGGACAGACACCGCGGGACCAGCGAGCGCAGGGCGGGCGGAAGTTCCTCCCGTTCCGGCATCGTGTACCCGGTGGCGGCGTAGGCGAGCGTCGCGCCGAGCGCGTACACGTCGCCGAGCGGGCGCGGTTGCCCACCGGCGGCCTGCTCTGGCGGCAGGGAGCCGGGGTCGAGCCCGGGCACCTCCTGCCGGGGGGCACCGTCCGGCGCGGCGGCCCGTATCGCCCCGAAGCAGGTGAGCCGGGGTCCGTCCGCGGCGATCAGCACGGCGGCCGGGCAGAGCCCGGCGTGGGTCAGGTTCTGCCCTTGCATGACGGCCAAGTTCTCGGCCAGCGCGACGCCGAGCGCCCGGACCGTCCGCTCGGGCAGCGGTCCGCCGTGGAGGGCAAGGGCGATGGGGAGCGGAAGTGCGGGCACGTAGGGACGCGCGTGCCATGGTTGCTCGCCCGGGGCGGCCAGTTCGACGGCCGGGAGGACCCAGGAACCCAGGAGATAGCGGGAGGCGTCGGCTTCGGCCATGAAGCGCTGCGGGTCGACCGTTGCCAGGGGACTGCTGAGCAGTACGGTGCGGTCGCCGTCGGCGCTGCGGGCGATGAAGCGGTACTCGGGGACGGGCGTGTGCGCGGGAAGGCCGGAGTCGAGCCGCGTGACGACCGTGTACGGGCCGATCTGCCGGGTACCTCGGCTACTCGGTCCGATGCTTGACGCCCGCATGCTCACTCTTCGTCCCTCTGATTCAACAGCTCGGCCTTCGTCGCTCGGCACAACAGCAGGGTGGGCGCCTCCCGCGCGCGCCCACCCTGGAGTTGCTTCTGCGAGCCGTGTCCTACTGGAAGTAGGAGGCCGCCTTCTTGTCGCCTTCCATGTACGTACCGCCGGACTGGGCGACGACGTGCCCGATGCCCTGGAGCGCCTGGTGGATGTCGTTCGCTTCCTTGTCCCAGCGCTGCAGCTTCTCGTGGAAGGTGCCCTGCGCCTGGCCCTCCCAGTACTGCAGGCTGTTCACCACCAGGCCGCGCAGGTCGTGCAGATCCGACTCGAGCTGGCTCGCCTGGTTACCGATGCTGGTCGCCGCGGTGTCGAGCCCGTCGTAAGTGACTGAGAGGCCCTCAGCGTTGTTGGCCATGCCTGTCTACCTCGTCTCGCTGGTGTGTAGCTGGTGAGTGCGCCGGTTGTCCGGCAGATGTCCTGTGGGTCGCTCGACTCAGTAGGAGTTCAGAGCGGACGTCGGAACGGTGGAAGCGCCGTCCTGGAGGTCGATCTTGTTGACCGCCGCGCGGACCTCGTCTTCCTTGCTGTCCTTGATGTTGCGCGTCGTGGTCATGGCCTCGATGACGTCGCCGAGGATGTTGCCGATGTTGCGCAGCGACTGGTTGATCTCGTACTGCTTCTTGTCGAAGGCGGCACGGCCGATACCCTGCCACTGGCCCTCGAGACCGTCGATGACGCCCTGCAGCGCGTGCACGCGCTTCTGGATGTTCTCGTACTTCTCGAGCATCTGCTTCTGCAGACGGATTACTGCATCATCTTGGAGCTTCTGCGTTCCGCCGGCCATGATCGGCCCTGCCTTTCGTGTGTCCGTTGTTGATCTGACGGTTTCGGATCACCGCTGTCGCCTGTCGCTTCCAGCGGCGAGCACGCAGTGCCTGTCCTTGGCCGAACGGCACTGGGTTGCTGCGGCAGTTGGTGTCGAGGGGCTCACCTGGCGCGCCGTGCCCGCGCGATGGCCAGGGCGCCGCCGCCGACCACGACGACCGCGCCAACGGCGCCGAGTGCGATCCAAGTGGTGTTTCCGCCATCACTCGATGACTCCGCGCTCGATCCTGCCGCCGAGGTTGCGCCGGTGGAACCCTTGTCCTGGGCTTGTGACGAGGCTGGTGCAGAAGGAGAAGAAGACGCTTCAGGGGCGACAGGGGCGACGCTTTCCCACTCCTTGCTACGGTCCTGTTTCTGGAGCGGGTCGACATCGGCGGGGCCGGGGTCGTAGTTCTTGTCCGCCAGGACCACGCGGGGACGGATGATTCCGTAGCCGAGGTACTTGCTCGGTTTGTCCTTCGACCAGGTACGCCCAGCGGTGTCGAGAAGGGCCCGTTCGACCTGATACACAGTCCAGTCGGGGTGTGCGGACCAGATCAAAGCGGCGGCGGCTGAGGTGAGCGCGGTAGCCGGACTCGTGCCTTGCCGGTTGTCGCAATAACGGACGGTGCCGCCATCGCAATAGCCCGGATATCCCTCACCAGGAGCTGCAAGGTCGGCGTAGCCTCCGCTTGAGGAAAAGCTCGACACCGTGAGCGACTTGCCGACGGACGCAACGCCGAGGACGTAGGGGTAGGAGGCGGGATAATCGGCATGGCCGTTCTTGCCGTTGTTACCCACTCCCGCGATGATCAGCTTGCCCTTCGAGAGCGCGTATTTGACGGCAGCCTCGTCTTCCTTGAGGCTCATCCCGATGAACGAAATATTGATGATCTTTGCGTCGGTGTCGGCAGCAGCCCTCAGCGCCTGATCGGGATCCGGGGTCCTGGCCTCTTCCTTCGCGCCTTTGATGCCTTCGAGCTTGACGCGATAGGGAACGATCTTCGCTCCTGGTGCCAGCCCCTTCAGTCCACCACCTGCGCCGGTACCTGCGATCAGCTCGGCCATGCTCGTGCCGTGGCCCGAGTAGTCGGCCGTCGCGTGGTAAGCCACCGACTTGGGGACCTCATCGGCCAGGACTTGCCCCTTGAGCGACGGCGTATTCGCGTTCACTCCGGTGTCGATGACCGCGATCTTGACGCCCTTGCCCGTGCTCACCTTCCACATCTGTTCGGCTTGCATGGGGCCCAAGTACCACTGCTTCGACTGTTCGTCGGACGCGGCGGCCCCTGGGGACAGTCCGACGGTCACAACGGTCAGGGCGCCGACGACCGCGCCCACCGCGCGCACTCGTCTTCCGCAGCGCGCCCTGCGGACGTCAGCCTGCTCGGCTCGTCGGCTGGTCCCTGACTTCATGGCGTTGACTGTCCTCGCTTGCGTTCAGTTGGTGACCGGCGGCACTTCGCGCCGGGGCTTGTTCGGCAGGTGTGTCTCTTCGTCCTCGACCACGTAGTCCGGGCGCGGGGCTGCGTCCGTCTTCCGCTGGTCGCCGGGCTTCCCCTGCTGGCCGGCGCCGCGCGTCAGGCCTGCGCCACCACGGGTCATGCCTTTGCGTTCGGCTCCTGCCTCGGAGTTGCGCGCGGTCGGCCTGCCGGTGACGGCTTCGGCCGACCCGGCACCGGAACGGGACCCGGTGACACCCGAACCCGGCCGCGCGGAGGACTCGGGCGCGCCGAAGACACCCCGCTGGCCCAGCCGGCCGGTCGTGGGCCGGGAGTTGGCCTCCTCCTCGCCGCCGATGACCGTGCCGCGCGGGATCCTCGACCCGTTCTTCGCCGGCGGATTCGTGGCGGACGGCCGTCCCCCGACGACTCCATTGGACCGGGCCGCGCCGGTGGCCGGCCCGCTGCCCGTACGTGGTGCCGCCGTGCTTCCGGGTCGTGGTGTGCCGCCCGTGACTCCTCGGCCCATCGGCGAGGACGACCTCGGTCCGGAACCGGCACCCCTGACAGCGGACTGGCCCGTCGAAGTGGCGCGGCCCATCTGGTCCATGGGTCCTCGCCCCACGGCGCGCCCCGAGCCCGGGTTGGACAAACCGGATGTACCCGCCCGCCCCTGTGCTGACGGCGGGGTGCGGAAACCGCCGACACCACTCAGGCCGCGACCTGACGTGGCATTGGGCACGGGAAGCCCGAATCCACCGCCGTCGAACACGCTGGGCTGGCCACCACCGGTGGGAGGCGTGCCGGTCACCGGCGGCGTGTGGCCGGGCCCGGGTGTGGTGGTCGTGGGCGGCGGCAGCGTGCCGGTGGTGTCGATGTGCGTACCCACCGGCACGTGCGGGTGCTTGGCTCCATCCGTGACGTCTGGCCTGGGAGTCGGGGTGTCGCTTACAGGTGCCGGCCTGTGGATTGTGCCGCTCACGTCCGCGTGCCGCACCGGATCCACTACCGGATGATGCCCTCCGACCGTGCTCGAGCCCGTGCCGTGCGAACCGGAGCCCTGCGGAGCGGGATCGTTGTAAATCTTGGGCCTGGGCACCCCGACGCTCGGGAGGCCGCCGAAGTCAGGCGCGCTCTTGTGCCAATCCTGCAGCGATTGGTTCGACACCGCGTAATACGACGCCAACCGGTTCATCTGGTTGACCGCCTCTTGGCGGTGCTTCTCCACCTGGACCGCGGCGGCGTAGTCCTTGTTGCTTGGCACCTTCTCCTGCGCCGGGAAGTCCTTGGCCGGCGTCGCATGCGCTCGCGTGTCACGAGGAGGCATGGCGTTGCGGACAGACGCCAGCCCCTCGGCGGCCGCGGTGATCGAGTCGCCGGCTCCGCCCGCGAATTCGGCCAGCCCGTGTGCGTGCTTGACGAGGTTCTCGCCCCAGGTACGGAAGCTGTCACCCGCCTTGCCCACCCAGGGAACCGTGTCGAACTTCCCCTTGAGTGTGTCAGCCGCCGCTTTGATGGCGTCGCGCGCGTCCCAGAGGGCCCGGCCGGAGGACTCCAGGTCCTCCGGATCCGTCCGCTCGACCAAGTCGATCATCGCGTTGAGGTCGTAGTCGTCGAATTCCGTTCGCTTGACCATGGCCTGCCCGTACGGCGTGCTCTTGGCCATGGCGCGAAGGATTTCGACGGGATTGAGAAAGAGACCGCCAGTGCTGGGCTGGTCCCCGAGGCCCCGGGCAAAGTCGGTGAACCCGTTCTCCGCGGAGACTCGGTCCATGTCCGCCTTGTGCTTGTCGGTCATCCTCAGATCCCTCCCTTCTCCCCGCCGCCGGTGTTCTTGGCGCCCTGCGAATTGAGCTGTTTGATCTCCGACTGGATCTCGTAGAACCGGCGCCGCTGCTCTTCCTCGAGGTCGTCGAAGGTGCCGTTCGCACCCTTGACGGCGATGCCGATCGCCTCGATCTGCAGATGCAGGGTCTTGGAAAGGTTCGTGAGCGCCTGGTGAACCTCGTTGAACGTCCCGTAGAGTGCGTCGGCCTCATGGAAGCCTGCAGACCCGCTGCGGAGTGACGTGTGCCGGATCGTCTGCTCTCCGACTCGCGCCGGATTGCCCGCCGACTTCTCGAGATTCTGCAGAACGCTGTCCACTGTGTTGACGAACTGCGTCAGGATGTCTCCGCTGACCTCGAGGTTCGGCCCTGACCCGCCCCCGCTCATGTTCCTCCCCGTTTCCCCGTACACCATCGGCCCCGTCCGAGGCGGGACCGGTCGTCGACCCACCGTACGATCGCAAAGCGAGCCGCGACTCACAGCACTTGACCACTGTAGTCAACCTGCCCAACGGGTCCAACCGGCATATGTGTTGACTCGGTTACGAGACTGAACCACGCATCTCGGTATGCCCGATTTGCGGGTGTGCGGTGAGGCGATGTGCAGGTGACCGCCGGGCGCTCTGGAGGCCGCCAGTCACCCCTGACCGTGATCGCCTGTGAAGGCGCGGCATCGCTGGATCTTTGCAGAACTTCCACATGCGACCGGTCGTTACCGACCGCGCTCCAGTTGCTGCCGACAAGGCCTCCCCGGCCGCGAGCTGACCGTGGTTCCCTTCGTAGGCTGACCACATGGGCCTCCTCGACAAACTCACCGGCACCCAGCACCCCCGGAGGGAGTACCGCCGGTCCCGGGCGAGGAGCTGCGGGCAGCTCTGCTCGGCCTCAACCGGGCCGATGTCCCGTACGTCATCCGTTACGGCGGCGGTGAGGGATGCGACCTGCTGGCGGAATGGCGGTTGACGGAGCCGGCCTGGCAGCACGTCTTCGTGCAGTTCGAGATCAGTCACGCCGTGCGGATCCGGATGCGGATGGACCGCAAGGAGCACGAGCTGCGCGCTCTTGAGGAGCAGTGGGAGATCAAGCGCGTCGGGCATCCGACGAGGCTTGAGGTGACGTCCGCATACACGCGTGGGCCGAGCCGGACCGTCAGCCGCTCGGGAACGATCAGGCGGGGAGAGAACGGTCGGCTGGAGGTGACCGAGACCTTCCGCTTCGACAGTGCCCAACTGCGCGACCCACTGCGGGACACCGTCCTCAAGTCCGGCTGGACCTGGCGCGGAGTGGTCTTCGGCAAGCTGTGACGTCAGCCGGCCCGGCATCACTCCGCCGGTCAGCACTCGCCCTTCTGCGTCGCCACGGCGATCCGGTATCCCCGATAGGTCAGTGAGCCCTTCCCGCCGGTGATACCCGGCGGGGTGTAGTCGTCCTTCTTGGAGCGGCTGCGCTCGACGTGGGTGCAGAACGACGCGTCCGCGCCGTCCGCCGTGACGGTGAGGTGCGCGTCGTCGGCCGTGTCGGTGTCGGACGGGGTGACGGTCACGCCGGTCTGCGGGGCGTCGCCGCCTCCGTGCTCGACCACCTTGTCCTCGACCAGCGACGCGTAGTCGTCGAAGTAGAGCGGCGTGCCGGAGCCGTCGACCGTGAACCGGTAGCCGTCCAGGTCGTCCGTGGCCTGATGCACCGCGCTGGTCAGCTCGCCGTCGTCCCACGACGTGCGGTCGGCGACGCCCATGGTCTGGACGGACGTGTAGACGCCGAAACCGGCCACGGTCAGGAGGATGACGCGCGCCACGACGAAGGCGGAGTCGGGCAGTTCCTCCGCCGACGGGTTGATGCTCGCGCGCCAGGCGCGGACCCGGTCCGCCTTCACGCACGCCATGGCCAGCAGCACGGCGCACAGGCACAGGCCCAGCACGTTCAGCTGGCCCAGGGCGTTCATCGCCCGGTCTCCAGCATGCCGCGCCTGCGCCGCGCGTCGCGTACCGCCACCGCCGTACCGCTCAGGCCCGCCACCAGGACCAGGACGCCCACGACCACGTAGGTCGCCATGCGGCTGTTCCGCTCCTCCGCGGTCTCGCCGAAGTGCAGCGGTGTGCCCGACGGGGCCTCCGCCTTGGACACGCCGCCCTCGGGGTGCGGGGACTGGACGGGGTGCTCCGGATCCACGTCCGAGAGCGCCTTCACCGGGTCCACCACGCCCCAGCCCACGAGCCGGTCGTGCCCCGGGATAGAGCGTTCCGCGGTCTGTTCGATCTGGGCGACGACCTCCTGGGCCGTCCAGTTGGGGTGCTTGGCCTTCAACAGGGCCGCCACGCCCGCCACATAGGGGGCCGAGAAACTCGTGCCGTTGTCGGAGCAGTGGCCACCGCCGGGAACCGTGGAGATCATGTCGACGCCGGGTGCGGCGACGCCCACCGTGTCCTGCGACTGGGAGAACGGCGCCCGTTCGTTGTTGCGGTCGGACGCCGCCACGGCCAGGACGCCCTTGTACGACGCCGGGTAGGTCAGCTTGACGTTGCCGCCCAGGCCGTCGTTGCCGGCCGAGGCCACGACCACGACGTGCCGGCTCAGGGCGTAGTCGACGGCCGACTGCAGCGCCGGGCCACCCGAGACCGCGTTGGCCGTGTCCTGGGAGATGTTGATGACGTCCGCGCCCTTGGCGACCGCGTCGCGAATCGCCTGGGCCAGCTTGTCCGCCGTGCCGTCGCCTTCGGCGTCGTTCTGCTTGATCGGGATGATCGTCGCGTCCGGTGCCAGGCCGACGAAGCCCGTGCCCTTCATCGGGCGGGCCGCGATGATGCCCGCCACGCGCGTGCCGTGGCCGACCGAGTCCGTGGTGCCCGACTTGTTGCCGCGGTCTATCGCCTCGCCTTTGGCGTTCTTGGCCGGCAGCAGATTCTCGCCCTTCAACGCGTCCACGGCCTTGGTGAGCTGCGGATTCTTGACGTCGACCCCGGTGTCGATCACGGCCACCTGAACGCCCTTGCCCGTCGACAGCGCCCACAGCTCGTCGAGGTTGACGCGCTGCAACGCCCACGGCCGGCCCGTGTACGGCTTCGACGGGAACGTGCACTGGCCGTCGTCCGCCAGGGCCGGGGCGGCGGGGAGGGCGATCACCGCCGTGGTCGCGGTGAGGACCGTCGCTGCGGTCAGGGCCGCCGCTCTTGCCGCGGTCCCCGGCGTGCCTGCCTTCGCCTTCAGCATGATTCCGTTCTCCTCCGCCCCGCCGCTAGGAGCCCTGCGGCTGCCGTGCCGCCGCCTCCGACAGGCGCGGGCCCGTCGGCAGGAACGTCGACCACTCCATCGGGACGGGGGCGGGAGACACCTTCTCGTAGCCGAGATGGGTCTGGGCGATCCTCGCCTCCTGCAGCTCCTCCTTGCGCTTCTTGGCGGAGGTGCCGATGCCTTCGTTGTTGCTGTCGCTGTCGCTGTTGGACTGCAGGGCGTAGCGCAGTCCGGTGTCGGTCACCAGGAAGACACCGCCGACCGAGGTCTCCGTGCCCTGGAACTGGCGGTAGAGCTGACCGGAGCCCGGGGTGACGTACCCGCTGGAGGAGCCGGTGGGCAGCTGGGCGGGGAAGTCCTCGCCCACCCACGTCGACAGGGTGGTGCCGCCCTTCGCGCCGACCGAGCGCAGGACGTTGCAGACCGTGTTGCGGCCGCTGGTGGCGCTGGAGCCGTCGTTCACCGTCCTCGGCTTGTACGTCGGCCAGTTCCTGCCGCCCTCGAACGTGGTGCTGTCGGCGACCGCGCCGGGGCTGACCTTCTGCGCCTCACCGGCCTGGCCGACGTCGACGAGCTGTCCGCTGTTGAGCAGGAGCGTGGCCGTGAACTCGGAGATGCGGGCGACCTTGCCCCGCAGCACGACGTAGTACTGGAGGGTTTGGCCGTCGTACGCCTTGATGACCTCGCCGACCTTGTCGTACTGGTCCGGCAACCCTGCACCGGCCTTCGCGCCGGGCGTGCCCTGGATGCGGGGGATCGAGACCGAGTCGCCCTTGTGCAGGGTGGCGAGCCACTCCTGGGAGACGCGCTGCGGGGCGCGGCCCTGGGTGTCGAGGGCCTTGAGCAGTTCCTTGTCGTCCGGGTTCTCGATCTGGTACGCCGTGCCGTGGGCGTCGACGACGTACTGGGTCTTGCCGTCCGGGGCGACGACGTACATCAGGTCGCCCCGGCTGAGCCGGTCGGCTCCCTCCGTCTTGGGCCATTCCTTCTTCGCGAGGACGAAGGCCGCCTTCTGGATGGCCCGGCCGCCGGCGCCGGGCCGCTCGCAGACCGCCCAGCGCTTGGCGGCCGAGGCCTCGTCGGCGGAGGGCAGGCGGTCGGGGGCGTAGGGGATGCCGATGGTGACGCCGTGCGGGGGCTTGCCGCTGTCCAGGATCTTCTCGTCGACGGTGATGACGCTGTCGTTCTCGGGGCTCAGCAGCAACTTGGCCGAGGCCATGTTGAGGACCGGGTGCAGCTGCACCTGCTTGCCCGTCTTCAAGACGACGTACCGCGTCGTCGACTCGCTGGCGACGATGACGTGTTTCTCCGGGTCGTCCCACCCCTTGGGTGCCGTCGGACTGAACATCCCGATCGCGCCGAACACCGCGAGGACCACGGCGCCGACGACGAGACCGGGCACCAGTGCGCCCAGGGGCTTGGGGGCGCCTTCCTCCGAGCCGGAGGGCGAAGGCTGAAGGAATGCTGCGAGCGTGCGGCGCTTCGCGAAGGTGTAGGCGTTGAGTTCGTGCCGCCGTGATGCCATCTGTGTCCGCTCTCTCCCCGTTGCGGAGCCGTGGGGGACCTGTGAAGATCCGTCCCCCGCCCTCGGTTGCCTCTGGTGACTCGACTGTCAGACCCGCCCCCTACTATGCCTGTTGCGTGGGTGTGCTTGTGGCACGGGTAGGGTGCTCACGGCTTGAAGGGACCGGAGCTCAAAGGGTTTCCGGGTGAGTTCGGGGGTTTTGGAGTGATGGCTTCCGCAACGCGGACCCGGTCGCGATCGCAATCGGGATCACGACCTCGTCGCACGCGCCGCTCGAGTGCCCGCGGCTCGTCTTCCTCCCATCCCACCACCCAGCAGGTACCGGCCACTTACCAGGGTTCGTTCACGCCGCATCCGGAGTCCCGTTCGGGCCGCGGCGGTTCGTTCGCGCTGCAGCGGCTGGTGCTGCTGGAGATCGCGGGTGCGCTCGTGCTGTGCGGGTGGCTCGTGGGGACGGTCGCGCTGATCGCCGTCGCCCCGGTCGCCGCGCTGTTCGTGGTGCTCGCGGTCGTACGCCGCCGGGGACGCTCCCTGCCGGAATGGCTCAGCACCCTGCTGGCGCTGCGGACCCGCAAACGGCGGGCGGCGAGCACACCGGTGCCGGCGGGCACCGACGCCGGACTCGCACCGGCCGTGGAGTGCGACCCGACCCTGCGCACCTACAGCTACAGCCGCGGCGACGACCGCGACCAGCGGCCGATCGGCATGGTCGGCGACGGCGGCTTCCTGACCGCGGTGCTCCAGGTGGAGTCGGACGCCGACGCGCTGCGCGCGGAGCGCGGCCGCAGACCGCTTCCGGTAGGCCTGGTGCGGGACGCCCTCGAAGTCGACGGAATCCGGCTGGAGTCGGCGCAGATCGTCGTGCACACCCAGCCCGCGCCCGCGCTGCATCTGCCCCAGCAGTCGGTCGTGGTCAGCAACTACGCGCCGCTGCAGGCCCAGACCGGCTCCCCCGCGGTGCGCATCACGTGGATCGCGCTGAAGCTGGATCCCGAGCTGTGCCCGGAGGCGGTGGCCGCGCGCGGCGGCGGACTGCAGGGCGCACAGAAGTGCCTGACCCGCTCGGCCGAGCATCTGTCGAGCCGGCTCACCGGCGCCGGATTCCGGGCGAGCGTGCTCACCGAGGAGGAGCTGACGGCCGCCATCGCGACGTCCGCGTGCGCCAACCCCATGGTGACGGCCCAGGCCGGGCGCGGCGAGGCGCCGCAGCGCCGCACCGAGGAGTCCCTCCGCAGCTGGCGCTGCGACAACCGCCGGCACACCACCTACTGGGTGCGCCGCTGGCCTCAACTGGGCGGATCGGGTGGCTCGCTGGCGCAGTTGGTGGCGCAGCTGACCGAGGTGCCCGCCCTGGCGACGACCTTCAGCCTGACCCTGGCCAAGGGCGCGCAGCAGGACGTGGCCATCACCGGCCATGTCCGCATCACCGGCCGCAGCAACCAGGAACTGACCGACGCCCGGCGCAATCTGGAACAGGCGGCACGGTCCACGCGAACCGGACTCGCACGCCTGGACCGTGAACAACTCCCCGGCGTTCTGGCCACTCTGCCGCTTGGAGGTGCCCGCTGATGGCCCTGTCGACATCTCCCACGCCGTCCGGCACGGCCTCGCCGGCGCCCGGACTCGGCGAACGGCTGCGCACCGGCTTCGGCCTCCTCGGCCCCCGCCACCCGCGGCATGTGCTGCCCGTGGAGCAGGCCGACGCGCTGTCCCTGCCCATCGGTGACGACGGCGTGGTCGTCGGCGTCAACGCCGAGGGCCAGCCCGCCGTGCTCGGGGTGAACCGCCCCACGCCGTACGACATCGTGCTCATCGGCGGCCTGTGGACCGCGCAGGTGATGGCGCTGCGGGCGGCGGCGACGGGGGCGCGCGTGGCCGTCGAGACGGGGCGCGCACAGGCCTGGATGCCCATGGTGCACGCCATGGGCGGCGGACAGAACGGCCTCGCGGTGTACGACGTCGGCCGCGTGCCCCCGCAGGGCGCCTCGGCCGGTACGCCCGTGCTGGTGGTGCGGGACTGCGGCATGCGGCCGCCGCGCGGACGCGTGGTGTCGGCTCCCTGGCAGTCGGTGCTGACGCTGCTGCCGTATCTGAGTCCGGTCGCGCCGCGGTTGATGCGTCAGGCGCGCCTGGTGGGCGTGCAGCGGGTGTCGCCGGACGAAGCGGTGGAGATCGGGCGGGTGATGGGGCTCCCGCGCCCCGAACTCGACACGCTGCCCACGCTTCCGGACGGAGTGACCCTCTGGTGCACCGAGCGGGACCGGCAGTACGTGGTGACTCGGGCGACCGATGCCGAGACGGGACTGCTGGGCGTGGCACGCCGGATGGACTGACGCGTCCAACTTGCCTGGTTTTTCACGAGCACTGTTGTCACGTTTTGGTGTACGTCCGAGTGCGCCGTGGCCGTCTCGGGCCCGGTGTGACGCGTCGGACGGGCATGAAGGGGCAGCCGGGCCTGCCAGTCGCGTCGCTTTCGTGATTAGGCTGGGGTCGGGCGGTGCGCGCGCTGCGACGCAGGGGTCCGTCGACCCAAGGGGGAAGCCCGGCGAATCGTGCGACAGGAACGGTCGCCCCCAAGCACGGCATGAGGGTGTTCGACCACACCAGGAGGAACTGTGAACAGCGATCGGGACGGGATCCGCGGGGGCTGGGACACACCCGACGACGACCAGACCGACGCGGAGTCCGCCATCGAGATGACGGGCGAGTTCACCATCGACTACGCGCCGCCCGCCTGGTACACGCAGAACGCGCAGGGTTCCTCCGGTGCGCCTTCGCCGGCTCCGGTACCCCCGCCGCCCCCACAGGGCGCTCCGTTCACGCCGCCGCAGGGGACTTCGTACGCGCCGCCGCCCCCACCGGCCCAGGGCGCGCCCTATGCTCCGCCCGCACCGGCCGAGGGCACCCCCTACTCCGCGCCCGCGCCGCCCGTCGGGAGTCCCGTTCCGATGCCGCGGTTGCCGGAGGGCTTCGAGGCGCAGCCGCCGCAGGCCGCCCCGCTGGCTCAGCAGGCGCAGCCGGAGGCGCCGGCGCCCACGGTGGAGCCGGAGACGGGCGACGGGGACCTGGAGAGCGGGGCCACCATGCGGTTCTCCGCCGTGGCCCTGAAGCGCGAGATCGCCGAGGTCGCCGAGCGCGCGGCCGCGATGCGGGACGGCGCCGGCGACGAGGGCTCGACGGAGGGTACGGCCACGGGCTCCGCCGGTGCCGAGAGCGACACGGCCGAGGGAGCCGGGGAGCTGTCGGGTGCGCAGTCCGCGGAAGCCGGTTCCGGGGAGGAAGCGGCTGTCTCCGAGGCCGATGCGGATGAAGGCGAAGGCGAAGGCGAGAGCACGGCCCAGGTCGAGGACACGGCCGAGGGCGACGCCGGGGCCGAGGCCGGTGACACCGACGGTGCCCGGGACGGGGCCGCCGAGGATGCCGAAGCCGAGGTCGCCGAGGCCGACGACACCGAGTCCGGCGACGCCGACCCCGACGCCTCCGGATCCACGGACGCCGTGGCGCGCGGTGCCGTCGACTCCGATGGCACGACCGCCGACGCCACCGCGCAGGACGGCGCGTCGCAGACCGGTGCGCCCCAGGCCGCCGTGCCGCCCGCTCCCGCCCAGGACGCCCAGCCCGGCTGGACGCCTCCGCCCGCGCCGCAGAGTGGTGTGCCCCCGCTGCCGCCCTCCTATCAGCCCGCGGCGCCCGCTCCGGCGGCCCAGTGGCCCGCGCAGCAGCAGCCCGGCCCGATGCCCGGCCAGGGGCAGCCATCGGCCGCGCAGGGCACCGGTGGCGGGCCCGGCCAGCAGCCGCCGTTCCAGCCGCAGGCCCCGCAGCCCGCGCCCGCCGCCTGGCACCAGCCCAACCAGGCGAACCAGGCGAACCAGCCCGGCGTGCCCACCGCACCGCGGCCCGGTCAGCCGAACCCGGCGGGCCCCGCCGCGACGGGCGGTTACGGCTTCCCGCAGCCCGGCACCCCCAACCCCCAGCCTCAGCCCGGCGGTTACGGCTTCCCCCAGCCGCCCGCGCCGCAGCCGAACCCCAACGTCCCGAACGCGGCAGGCGGTTATGGCTTCCCGCAACCGGGCACCCCCAACGCCCAGCCGCAGCCGCAGGCCCAGCCCCAGCCCGGCGGTTACGGCTTCCCCCAGCCGCCCGCGCCGCAGCCGAACCCCAACCACCCCAACGCGGCAGGCGGTTACGGCTTCCCGCAGCCTCCGCAGGGCTCCGACGGCGCGCCGGCGGTCGCCGAGGGACAGCAGGCCCCGCAGCCACCCCAAGCCCCCCACATGCCCCAGACCCCCCAGACCCCCCAGGTCCCCCAGGCGCCGGTGGATCCGCGTTCCGGTGCGGCGTGGCCGCAGCCCCTCCAGCACGACCAGCGGCAGCCGACCAACCCCGGTGCCGCGCCGCTCGGTTACACGGCCGCCGTGGAACTGTCCTCGGACCGGCTGCTGAACAACAAGAAGCAGAAGGCGAAGAGCGGTCGGCCCGCGGCGGCGGGCGGCCGGTTCAAGCTCGGCGGCAAGAAGGAGGAGGCCGAGCGGCAGCGCAAGCTGCAGCTGATCCGTACGCCGGTGCTGTCCTGCTACCGGATCGCGGTCATCAGCCTCAAGGGCGGCGTCGGCAAGACGACCACGACCACCGCGCTGGGCTCCACCCTCGCCACCGAGCGGCAGGACAAGATCCTCGCCATCGACGCGAACCCGGACGCCGGTACCCTCGGGCGGCGCGTGCGCCGGGAGACGGGTGCCACCATCCGCGACCTCGTCCAGGCGATCCCGTATCTGAACTCGTACATGGACATCCGGCGCTTCACCTCGCAGGCGCCCTCCGGTCTGGAGATCATCGCCAACGACGTGGACCCGGCCGTCTCGACCACGTTCAACGACGAGGACTACCGGCGCGCGATCGACGTCCTCGGCCGGCAGTACCCGGTCATCCTGACCGACTCCGGCACGGGTCTGCTGTACAGCGCCATGCGTGGCGTGCTGGACCTCGCCGACCAGCTGATCATCATCTCCACGCCCTCCGTGGACGGTGCGAGCAGCGCCAGTACGACGCTGGACTGGCTGTCCGCGCACGGGTACGCCGACCTGGTCTCCCGGTCCCTCACGGTCATCTCCGGGGTCCGTGAGACCGGCAAGATGATCAAGGTCGAGGACATCGTGTCCCACTTCGAGACGCGGACCCGCGGCGTCGTGGTCGTGCCCTTCGACGAGCATCTGGCGGCCGGTGCCGAGGTCGACCTCGACATGATGCGGCCGCGGACGCGCGAGGCGTACTTCAACCTCGCCGCGCTGGTCGCCGAGGACTTCGTACGGCACCAGCAGGCGCACGGCCTGTGGACCAGCGACGGCAACCCGCCGCCGGTCGCCGCCCCGCCGATGCCGGGCCAGCCGATGCCGGGCCAGCCCTACCCGCCGGCACCGGGCCAGGAGCTGTACACGGGGCCGCCGCAGCCCTACCCGCCCCAGCAGGGACAGCCGCCGTACCCGCAGGCACCGGGTCAGCAGCCCTACCCGCAGGCACCGGGTCAGCAGCCGTACCCGCAGGCCGCGCCGGGTCAGCAGCCGTACCCGCCGCAGCAGGGCCAGCCCCAGCAGCCCGGCCAGCCGTACGGCTACCCGCAGCCCCCGCAGGGACAGCAGCCGCCGCAGGCCCCGCCGCCGCAGCAGTAGCCGCAGCAGACGAAAGGGGCGGCCGGTGCTCATCGCACCGGCCGCCCTTTCGTGCAATGGCAACGCCGAAGGCCTACTCCTCCGCCGCCACGATCTCCCGGCACCGCTTCACATCCGCGGCCATCTGCTCCAGCAGGGCCTCCAGCGACTCGAACTTCGCCTGGCCGCGCACATAGGCGAGGAAGTCGACGGCGACGTGCAGGCCGTACAGGTCGAGGCCGACGCGGTCGATGGCGTACGCCTCCACCGTGCGCTCGGTGCCGTCGAACTGCGGGTTGGTGCCGACGGAGATCGCGGCCGGCATGGCCTCGCCCTCGACGTGCAGATAACCGGCGTACACGCCGTCGGCGGGGATGGCGGTGTGCGGGAGCGTCTCGACGTTGGCCGTCGGGAAGCCCAGTCCGCGGCCGCGCTGGGCGCCGCGGACGACCACGCCCTCCACCCGGTGCGGGCGGCCCAGGATCTCGCGGGCGCCCTCGACGTCGCCCTCGGCGACCAGGCGGCGGGTCAGGGTCGAGGAGAACGGCTGTCCGCCGCCCGCCTCGCCGGTGACGTACAGATCGACGACCTCGACGTCGTAGTCGTAGGTCTTGCCCTGCTCGGCCAGGAACTCCACGTTGCCGGCGGCCTTGTGGCCGAAGCGGAAGTTCGGGCCCTCCACGACCGCCTTCGCGTGCAGCTTGTCCACCAGGACCTTCACCACGAAATCGGCGGGCGAGAGCTTCGAGAACTCGGTGGTGAAGGGGAGGATCAGGACCGCGTCCACGCCCAGGTCCGCCATGAGCTCCGCGCGGCGGTGGTGCGGGGCGAGCAGCGGCGGGTGGCTGCCGGGGCGGACGACCTCGCTGGGGTGCGGGTCGAAGGTGACCACGACGGCGGGGACGCCCAGCTCACGGGCGCGGTCCACGGCGTGCTTGATGATCAGCTGGTGGCCGCGGTGGACGCCGTCGTAGGAACCGATGGTGACGACGCTGCGCCCCCAGTCCTGGGGGATGTCCTCCAAGCCACGCCAGCGCTGCACTGTGACCGCTCCTCGAACCCGTGTCCATATCGACGCCTAAGACTTGCGCAGGTCTAAGGGTGCCATGCCGGGTGCCCCGGACCCGCATCGGTATCGGGGCTGTGACCGGGCGCACGTTCGCGGCACCTCCCTGTCACCGCTCACGCCGGTACCCGGACGCCGGCGAGGTTCTCCAGCATGCGGCGGGTGCTGGGGCCCACGACGGCGGCCCAGTCCTCCGGGGCGGCGGCCAGCCAGCCGGCCATGCGCGCGGCGAAACCGGGCACGTGCCGGCCCAGGTCGACCAGGCCGCGGTCGAAGCGGGTGGCGCCCTCGGGGGTGCGGACGAGGAGCAGACCGGTGCGGTGGACGAGCCCGCGGACCTCCTCCTCCCGGCCGTCGTCGCAGCCGTCACCGTGCTCGGCCGTCGCGTGCAGTACGGCGTCCAGCACGGACGGTTCCTGTTCCCGGGCGAGCAGCAGCTCCAGCAGCTCCCGGCGCAGTGGGCGGGAGGCGAGGGAGCCGGCGGCGGCGAGGACGGTGGCGAGGGCGGCACGGAGCTGTTCGGGTGCGCCGTCGAGCAGGCCGGTGACCAGGGGCAGCAGGACGGGGCGGGCGGTGGGGCCCTCGGCGAGGCGGCGGTCGACGTGGCCGGCGACGGGTCCGGCGGTGTGCGGGCGCAGCCGTGCCGTCTCCTGCAGCACGGGGGCGACGCGGCGGGCCAGGGCCGGGGTGGCGACGTCCGTGAGGGTGCGAAGCACCTCCCCCACGTTGTCCGGCGCCTCCCCCGCGCGCGGGCCGCACAGCCGGGTGCGGAAGGCCTCCAGGACCGGTTCGGGGTGGGTGGCCAGGGCGGGGGCCAGGGCGCTCGGCGGGATCTGCGGATCGCCGTCGGCGAAGTGCCGCAGGGCCGCGGCGAGGTGCCGGTCGCGGGTGTGCGGGTCGCGGACCAGCAGGCCGAGGGCGCCGCCGTGCAGGGCGCGGTCGGCGGGGCGGGCCAGCAGAGCGAGCGCGGCGTAGCGCAGCAGCTCGCGGTCGGCCTCCGTACGGACGTGCGGGGCCGCGCGCAGGCCGTGGGCCACGGCCGCGGCCCGGCGGGCGGGGCGCTCGTCGTGCGCCCAGCGGTCGACCGCCCGGCAGACGGCCGACGGCTCGTCCTCGGCGAGGGTCGCGAGCAGTTCGTCGGCGCGCCGGTGGGCACTGGCCGCCAGGATCTCGGTGAGGTCGTCCAGCGCGCCGTGCCGGTGGGTGTGCAGCAGCGCCAGCGCGGCGGTCGCGACGGTGGCGTGCGGGGTCGCGGGCAGCGGCCGTTCGTCGTCGAACCAGCGGGTCAGCCGCGGCTGTACGACGGCGGGCGCGGCGGCGAGCAGCCGGGCGACGGCGTCCAGGTAGCGCTCGCCGCCCTCCGGAGGCGCCTGGTCGGCCAGCACGAGCCGGCGCAGCAGATCGAGCCGCTCGGTGTCGCAGACCGGCAGTTCGGTCCAGAAGCCGGGACCGAACTCGGCCGGCACGGGCCGCCGCGCGCGGCGCCAGGCGACGATGCGGTCGGCCAGCAGCCGCAGCACCTCGGTGTACGGGGTGGCGTCCGGGACCTGCAGCAGGGTCCGGGCGAGCAACCGGGCGGCCCACCAGGAGCCGGGGTCGCGGTCCAGGGCGTCCGTCAAGTCCTGTAGCCGGGAGAGGAGTTGGCGGTCTCCGTGTTGCCGGGCGAGGAGCAGCAGGGCCTGCACGACGGGGCCGACGCGATGGTGCGGCACCGGCACGGGAGCGGTTTCGCGGTCGGTGCGCGGGCGGTGGACCAGGGCGCGCAGGGCCTCGTCGAGGTCCAGGTGCATGCCCTGGATCCAGTCGGCCAGCTCCTCGTGCGCGAAGCGGTAGCCCGGGCCGGCCGGGACGAGCAGGCCCTCGGTCAGTACGGCGGACGCCCATCCGGTGCCGCCGCCGAGCCGGGCCGGCGCGGGCCCCCAGGGGAACACCGCCTCGAACGACGCCCGGTCCAGCTCGCCCTGCCCTGGGCCGAGGCTCCGCCGGGCGGCCTCGTGCACCTGCCCGGCCACGCGAGCGGCGAGCCGGCGTACGGCGGTGCCGCGCAGGCCGCTCTCCGCGGCCAGCCGGACCGCGATCCGCAGGCACATCAGGTCCAGGTGGGCGGCGAACACCTCGTGCCGGTCGACGGGTCCGGCGCCGGCCCGGACGTCCGGGGCGGCGGCCCGCACCTCGGACAGCAGCCGGAGGGTGAGCGGATGCCGGGCGTCGCGCTCGGCGAGGAGGCCGTCCGGCAGCCCGTAGCGGGCGCGGGCCAGGCGGGCCTCGTCCTCCGTCAGGTCGGGGAGGCGCAGGCAGGGCGGGAGGGGGGTGGGGGATGCGGTGCTGGTGGTTTGTGGGGTGGGCGGCGCGCCGAGGCTGGCGGCGGGCGTCGGGGAACCGTGGGCGGTGACCGGGGTAGCGAGTGCCACGGGATCGGTCGGAGCAGCGGAGGCCGCCGGCGCGGCGCCGGGTGCTGCGGGAGGCGTCGGAGCGTGCAGCAGGTCGGCGGGGAACTTCGCTCCCGCTCGCTCCCAGTACTCCTCCCGGCAGGCCACCACCAGCCGTGCTCCGGTCCGGCGGAGCCAGGCGGCCGTTGCCCTGGTCCAGTCGGGAAGGCGGTGGGCGAGGACGGGGGGCATCTCCTCGGGGCCGTCGAGGAGGAGCAGGAGCGGGCGGCCGGCCCGGGCGGCGAGGCGGGCCAGGTGTTCGGGGCCGAGGTCCCCGAGGGATTCGGGCTGGACGGAGCGGGCGGCGGCGACGATCCTCGCGGCCCGTTCCAGGGTGCGGCGGGCCGCGTCGGCCACGCAGTCGTCGGCGTCCTCCAGGTCGGCGCCGCGCAGCCACAGCGTCGGGACGGCCCGCTCGCCGCGGGCCCGGCGGGCGGCGAGGGCCGCCAGTGCCGTCGTACGGCCGCTGCCGGGCGCGCCGACGAGCCCGAGCACGGCCCGCTCGCCGTCCGTGAAGGCGGCCAACTCCCTTGCGACTCCGTGGCGTTCGACCGGCTCCACGGCACCGGCGGGATAGCCCTGGGGGCCGTCCTGGCCGACCGAGGTGGCGGTCAGCTGCAGAAGGCCGGCCAGGTTGAGGTCGCCGCCGTAGGCGGGCACGGTGGACGCGTTGCGGGCGAGCAGTTCGCCGAGGGGGCCGTCGGCGGGCCGGAGCGGCATCGCGAAGCCCGTGTCGCCTTGCGCGGAGTGCAGGGCGGTGCCGAGGACGCCGATCACCGCGCCGGTCTCCGCGTCGAGCACCGGTCCCCCGGCCGCCCCGCCGCCCAGCCGCAGCGCGTCCCGGCCCGCGGTGCCGATCGCCAGTCCCAGGGCGTCCTGGAGGAGGTGGAAGCGGTCGGTGGCGGTGTACGTCACCTCGGTGGCGTCCAGTACCCGCGCCTGGCGCCAGCAGCCCGCGGGGATGCGTACATAGGTTCCGGCGTCGATCCGCTCCCGCACGGACAGCGGCAGCGGGTCGAGGCCCAGGCCCTCGGTGCGGACGAGTGCCAGGTCGCGCTCGGGCAGCGGGGTGACGGCGTGGGGGGGGGCCCCCCCCCCCCGCGGGGCCCCCCCCCCCCCCCCCCCCCCCCCCGCCCGGCGCCCCCCCCCCCCCCGGGGGGGGCCCCGGGGGGGCCCGGG
>NZ_JBITGJ010000065.1:0-48365 GCF_044456925.1 Streptomyces sp. NPDC050743 | reverse complement strand
CGCTCCGCGATCCGGGCGCAGGAATTCGCTCCGCGAATTCCTGAAAAGCGGCTGGCTAGGCCAGCCTGGCCGTCTCGTTTCTGCTTTTTCTTGGCTTGAATTCGGCGATACTGAGTCACCCTGCATGGATAAGATAAGAGTGTCTGAAGGAGCGGCAACTTCTCGGACTCATTCTCTCAGACGAACAAGGAGAAGAAATCCATGAAACTGAAGCCGGTTTCTCTCGACGTTTTCGCCGAGGCCCGGAACGAGGCGCACGTGGTGCTCGCGCGGGTGATGGCGCGTCTGGCGCCGGGTGAGCACGTCCTGCGGCTGGGGGTGGGCATGGACGGCCAGGAGCGGCCGTTGAGTGCCACCCTGCCGGTCACGGTGCAGGGCGAGGGCGGCTCGGAGGACCTGGTGGGCGTGGAGTCCCGATACTTCGACAACTTCGTTTTCCTGCTGGCTGTTGGGCTGGCTCAGACGCTGTGCTATGGCGTGATGTACCTGCGGTCCCCCGCGGTAGACGAGGGCGGCCCGGCCTGCACGGTCCAGGCGTGGAACCTGACGTGGGGTGTGCTGAACGAGTGTGAGGCCGCCCGTGCGGCCGAGTTGATCGGGGACCGTGAATCGGCCGCGTTCCTGGACGCGTTCGGCGTCCACACCAGCGCGGAGGAGGACGCCGAAGCGGTCTACCCGCCGGTGGCCTACACCGTCCTGTAGCAGCTGCGCGGGCCGGGATGGCTACCCGGCCTGCATCCGGCCCCAGTTGGCCCGCCTGGGGCGCGGGGGTGTCGGTGCGTGGATTCCCCGGCACCCCCGCACAAGCGGCGCGGAGCGTCGCGACTGAGAGGGGGGGGGGGGGGGGGCGGGGGGGGGCGCCCCCCCCCCCGGCGGCGGGGGGGGGGGGCCCCCCCGCCCCGGGGGGGGGGGGGTGGCGGGCCCCCCCCCGGGGGGGGGGGGGGGGGGGCTGGGGCCCCCCCCCCCCCCCCCGCGGGGGGGGGGGGGCGGGCGCGGGGGGGGGGGGGGGGCCCGGCCGGGCCCCCCCCCCCCCCTCTCTTCGCATCGCGTAGCGATGCCACCGCCCGCCTTTTTCGGGCGTGCGAAGCACGCCCGGTCTTTTCCGCCGCGTAGCGGCGGCGCGTCGCGTCTGCGGAGCAGACCGCGCGCAAAATAAGGAGATGAATAAAGAGGAAATTGGGATTGCGCGCTGGGTGATTTATGTTTTGGGGCTGGCGGGGAACGGCGGATCCGGTGGGTCGGCAAACCCGGGCCGGAAATTCCCCGCCAGCGTTGCCTCTTCTCTCAGACGAGGTGCTTCTATCGTAGGGGACATCTGGATCACGTGGGGCGGTGCTGCGCCCTGCCGGAGGGAGGCGTGGGAGTGGCTGTGTCGGGTGCCGGGGACGATGGGCTGCGCCGGGTGCATGAGGGCCGGTGGGTCGTCAGCCGTGCCTGGATTGGGGAGTTGACGGGTGCGTCGGCGGCCACCCTGGCCCGCTGGTACGCCCAGCGCCTTCAGCAGCCCGAGGAGCGGCGGCATCCAGAGGTGGTGTGCACGGTGGGCCGCACCCACTACTTCGACCAGCAAGCGGTGGAGGCCTTCTGGGCCGCGTGGCAGGAAGACGTCGGCACCGGGCTACTCGGGGCGGCCGGCCGAAGGCGCGGGGATGGGCGCGGCGCCAACGGCGGCGGGCCCGGCCGCGAGCAGCGTGGGAAGGCGGTAGCGGTGGCTCTGCAGGCGCTGCGCCAGGCCGGTGGGTACCACCGCGGCCTCGCCGCGCAACTGGCGCGCGAGCACGGTGGTGTCTCCCGTACCTGGCAACGCGCCGTCAATGAGGCCCGCATCCAGTACGAGGCCGAGCAGGGTGAGGGAGCCGCCAGCGCGCCGTCGTGACGACCGGGTTGTGATCACCTCCCACTACGCCCTGCCCGCCGGCTGCTCCGTTCCCTGTTCGCCGCGCAGGGGATCGGCGTCGAGCGCGGAGGCCTGGCCGACGCGCAACGACACCCTCGAGGGCGTCCGATCCCCCCGGCAGCGCGCCCGCCCGTCCCCGCCCGCCCTTTCCTTCCTTTTCCTGTCTAGGCTGGGCGCGGGGGTGCGCAGAGGGGGATGTCGGGCTACCGACCACGTCAGAAGGGTCGTGGTGACCTGCGGTTATGCCGCGAATCGCCAGATGGGCGCGGGCAGTTGTCAGACGGGTTGTCGGCGGGGTTATCGGAGCGGTTGCCGGGCGGGGTTGTTGCATCGTGGTCGGTGGGGGCCGCCTGTGAGCATGGCGATCGTGAGTTCGGTGCGCGGTTTACGGCGTTAGCGCCACGGAAGCGCTTTGTCGAGCGGGCTGGCAACGCGAGTGGCTACATCACTGCCAGCGACGAAGGTGAGCGCTCCGGCGACTACCAGCGTCCAGCGAAGGCTGCTCGCCAGCGCGGGCTGCTGCGCCACGGCTGGAATCAGAGGCAGCAGGACGCCGCTGGCTATGAGCACCACCGCCGGCCAAGCCCGCGACACCACGCGACGCACCAGTCGACGCTGTGCCACCTGTTCAGGCGCGTTGTCCAACAATGCGCCACGCTCTCCAGCGGCCAACGCATCGGCGGCTGCCAGCAAGGAGGCGACCAGCGGATTTGCATCACGCGGGTGATCCACCAATGTTAGGGGCATTTGGTGGGCACGGTAGACCGCTGCTACCCGGAGCGCGTCTTGCCGCAGGGCGCGGCGTATGTGGTGGGGTGCCCGGTAGGGCAACGTCAGATCGCGTTCCGCCATGTAGGCCAGGTGCTCCAAGTCGCGGCAAAGCGAGCGGCATCGCGTGGGGGTCAGACGGCGACGGGTTCGTGCGTGTATCTCGGCAGCGGTCGCCACTGTCTGGAGGAGGAGGCGGTCGGTCGGCCGGCAGCGCCCGGCGATCCGACGAGGTAGGGGTTGCTCGAACAGGACAACGGCAGCCAGGGTGATCAATAAGACGCCGGTGACGTAGTAGTAGCCGACCCAGTAATGCCACCAGGCGGTGTGCGGGGTGATGAGGGAGAAAGGGATCTGCACGGTGGCGGCGGAGAAGCCAGGCAAGGCAGATGCCACAGCCAGACGGCGGCCGCGGGAATAGCTGACGACAGGCAAACGGCGTGCCCGGGCGACTACGACGTTGCAGATGACCGCCGTCGTCATTCCGAAGATCAGCGCCGTGGGCGAGTCGATCACGGCTGGAGGCTGTGCACCTGGTGGTGTCGGAGGTGGCGGTACATAGTCCGCTGCTGCATTACGGATGCTGGTGACGAACGCAGCGATCGTGAACGGAAGGAGGAAAACGATGGCATTCACTCGGATCCGTCGCATAGCGACGGCTTCGGTCCCGCGCAGTCGCAGCGAGGCGAACAGCAACGCCCTACGCCGAGCACCGTCGACACCCACTGCGTCGCTCGGCAGAAGATCGAAGAAGCCGAGATCTTCCTGAATCGCTCGCGTCAGGACCCGTCGCCCCGGCGACGATACGACCCACCGCCGCAACCGACTCCATTGCTCCCCCAGCACCGCAACACCCTACAAGCCCCTACTGGTTGGGCAAACACAGCGGCGCACACTCGTCAGAACACTGAGGCCATGCTGTGTGGCCGCGCGGAGGCGCCGCCGAAGCGCAACACTCCACAGCCCCGCCCCGATCCGCCGGCCGCGCGCCGCAGCCGCAGCCCGTCCCTCCCCCCTCTCCTTCCTTTTCTGTCTGTGGTGACACGGGGGTGTGCGGAGGGGACGTCGGGCTGCCGACCAGGGCCTGGTGGGCGCCACGCCCCAGACACGCGCACACAGCGGTCGGACGGGATATCGGCCTGGATGTCGGACCGATCAGGGCCCCCTTGTCGCATCGTGACCATGGTCGGGCCTTGATGGTCGGTGGTCGGGTCGGGGCCGGCTGATGGCCTGCGCCGTACACGCGGCACCCAACAAGGGATGGTGCCGCCCCGTACGCGAGGAGCACTCGGCGATGACCGATGTCGACGCAGGCGGCCGTGACCGGCTGGCACTGGCGGTACTGACCCAATACCGAATGGCCACCAGCGAGCAGATGCACCTGATCCTCTCCCCCGATGTACGCACCGAGCAGACGAGGCGCCGGCTGATGAAGCTGCGCGCCGAGGGGCTCATTGACCGGGTCACGCTGCCCCAGGCTGGGCGCCTGCGGGTCTGGCACCCCACTCAGTACGGGGCGCAGGTCGCGTCCGAGTGGCCCGAGCTGCGCGGCCGACGGCCGCCGAAAACGGCGACGGACCCGACCGCCGTGCGCCTGGCCGTCGGGCACGCCCTCACGGTGACCAAGACGGGACTGCAGTTCCTCCAGGACGCCCGCAAGCGTGGTGACCTGTGCCAGCCGCTGGACTGGCTCCCCGAGGTCTACCACCCCCTCGGCGCCGGCGAGGCCGTCATCCCCGACGCCCTCCTCTACTACCGCAGCCGCGACACGGACAGCGGCACCGGCGGGTCGATGATGCGGGCGTTCGTAGAGGTCGACCGGGCCACCATGGGACCCGAGCGCCTGGCCGCCAAGCTCGGCAACTACGGCCGGCTTCACCGGTATGTGCCGACACCCATCGGGCGGCGGCTGACGCTCGAGCCCCTGCAGGAGGAGTGGCGGCGCCGGTATCACCTCTTCCCGCGGCTGCTGTTCGTCCTGGACGGCACCGGCCCGGCCGGCATCGACACACGCGTACGCGCCCTGCATGCCGCCACCGCGGATCCGGCCCTGACCGCCCTCCTGCACGACGTCCCTGTACTCGTGGCACCCCTGGTCGACATCCTGCAGCACGGTCCCTCAGCACCCGTCTGGCGTCCCGTCCAGGACCCCGACAGGCGGGTCCGCTGGACCGATCCCCGCCGCTAGCCCCGCCGTTGTCGGGGCGCCTGGCACGTCCAGGACCCCGACCACGACGTCCCAGACCCCCACCACAGGCCCGACCATCGCAGGTCATAGCGCTGCGCGCGGGGCAATCGGGGCTACTGGTTCACGACTTGGGCTTCGCTCACGTGAACGCCGAGGGTGCTGGTGCGGGTCTCGGTCCACTGCCCGGCATCGGTCTGGTTGCCGTCCACGTGCCAGGTGATGGTCCAGGTGGATGTGGCGGTGAGCGGGAAGCGGCCGTCAGGTGTGCTCGGGGTGGTGGCGTAGAGGTGGCCGCAGTCCGGCGATGCGGCCTTGCCCGCGGACGCGGTGTACGGCGTGCCGGGGCCGGTGCACACCACAGGGGATGTCCTGTCGCCCATGTTCCAGCTGACGGAGGAGACCTTCGCCGTGGCTGTCACCGTCACCCCGCCGGCCGTTGCCCTGGCGCTCTGCGGCCCGTACGTCGTCGGCGTCTGGTCCACCCACATCCACATCGGCATCCCGACCAGGTACCGGCCGGCTGCGCGCGGGCTGGCGATGTCCGGGCCGCGCAGCGCCATCGAGTCGGCCGCGCGGCGGGCCAGCATCTGAGGGTCCACCGCGGGCTGCGCCGGGGCCGCGCCGTCCGGGATCCAGACCACACCGAACCGTCCGGTGTCACACCACACCTGGTAGACCGCGCCCTTGCCGCCCCTCCTCTTGCCGTCCTGCATGGCCAGGTTGTTGGCCGGGGGCTGGGGGGTGAGCTTGCTGTAGGTGCACTTCGGGGTGCCCGAGCCGCCCTGGCTGTGGTGCGCGGCGGGCGGCCCCGAGCCGCCGGAGCCGGGCGTGGAGGAGGTTGCCGCGGCGCAGACGGTGACGACCACGTTGGATCCGC
Source organism: Streptomyces sp. NPDC050743 (assembly GCF_044456925.1). Taxonomy (NCBI): domain Bacteria; kingdom Bacillati; phylum Actinomycetota; class Actinomycetes; order Kitasatosporales; family Streptomycetaceae; genus Streptomyces; species Streptomyces sp. NPDC050743. The sequence continues at coordinate 42,635 of NZ_JBITGJ010000065.1, read as the reverse complement.
CGCAGTCCGGGTCGGCCGAGCTGTGACCGTCGGCGGCGGCCGGGACGGTCAGTGCTCCCAGTAGGGCGGCAGTCCCGGCCGCGGTGGCGACGACACGGCTCAGCATGTCCGGTCCCCGTGCGGGGTGTACTGCGTCACCATCCACCGGCCGCCGTCCCACCGCTCCACACGTGCCGTCGCCTGATAGCGCCGCGGCTGGTCGGACGGCAGTGCGATCGCCTGGCCGGTCTTGAGGTGCTTCTCCTGCCAGTGGGCCAGATCCAGGCAGTCCGTCACGGTCGCGGTCGGTGTCGAGGCGTGCAGGTCCAGCGCGGTCACCTTGGGGGTGTGCCCGAGGCTGCCGGTGGCGACGACGCCCGAGCGGCGCATGTGGGCTAGATCCAGACGGAACGTCGCGAGCGCGTCCAGCGAGGCGTAGCGGGTGAGCTCAGCGCCCTGCTCCGACGCCTTGCCGTAGGCCTTCATCTGTTCCACCCACATCGCCCGGTAGGCCGCTAGCGCCCGGGCCCGCTCGGCGGCTTGCGGATCCGCCGGCACCGACGGGCTCGCCGAGGCGGCGGCACCAGTCGAGGACGCGGGCGTCGACGGTGCCGGTTTGTCATCCCCGCCAGAGCCGCATCCAGCCAACAGACCAGTGAGCGCCACGGCACCGCACAGTGCAGCGGCCCGCAGAGTCTGCGAGGTCACGCGCATACCTGCCCCCCAGTGATCACCATCAGGTCAGCCACCACCGTAACCACACCGGCACCCTCAGTCACAAGGCGATATCCAGCCCTGCCGCCCAGGCTCAGCGGCCCCTCGCGGTACGAGGCCCCCAGCCTCCCCGCTTACCGTGGGGGCCGTGACGATGCCGCCCGACCTGAGCCGGTGCCGGTGCCGGTGCCAGTTCGTGTCGTGCTGCCCGCCGATCCGGCGCTCGGGCATCCGCAGCAGGAGGTCCTCGCACGACTATGGAGGCGGCAGCAGACCGAGACGGGGTGGCTCAGGGAAGATTCCGTCCCCTCCGCGCCGGCCCGCCGCGCTCAGCACCTTCGTTCTCCCCCCTCCCCCGCTTCCAACCTCAGGAGTTGCCAGGCTGCGAACGCTGCGGCCCGCCCTGCGACCGGCCCGTCTACGCATTCCCGCCCGCCGCTTCACCGCCGGAATCGCGGCGCCGCCGCCCACCGCCAGCGAGGCGCTCGAAACCGAGGTTCGACACCGAGGAAGCCGTCGCCTACAACCGCAGCCGCGTCGCCACCGCCACCACCGTCGCCCTCTACCGCAGCGGCTATGTGCTGCCGATGCCCGACGGTCACCTGGACGACGCCGTGCACGCCCTGGACTTCCCCTACTCGGTGCCGAGCCCGGAGACCCGCGCCGCCATCCGTGCCGCGCTCGCCGTCCTGGAAGCCGACTACACCGTCACCGTCACCCACTGACCAGCCACCCGCCCTTACCTCCGGCCCACCCGCCACGGGCGGCCCGCGACGGAAGGAGACCTAGTGTTTCCGCCGCCGTGCTGGAAGACCTTGAGCAACACGGTCCCGCCCAGGCCGTGTGGATGCCTCTGGTCGGCGGTAAGCGCCGCCCATGGATGGACCTGTGAATCGCCTGCGCCGGCGATAGCTGTTGATCAGCCTGCCGCCCCAGGAGACCGGTCCTGGGGCGGCAGGCAGTTTTCCGAACCGTGGGGCCGCTTGCTTAGCGTCCTGCGATGCGCGCGCCATCGAACTGTCGTACGTGTGGGTGCAGCAGGGAGGATGCGGCACGCTCGCTGCCTGCGCCTGGGGGCCGTGTCGTGGGAGGTGCCTCCGGGGTTTGCCGACAGCTCCCCGGAGGCCCCCACATTTTCAGGCCTTGGCCGCAGCCACCTGCCGGACCCGCCCAGCGAGCTCCTTCACCGCGCGCGTCTTCGCGTACGGCGCCAGGTCCGTGCGCATCGTGGCGAAGTGGTCATCGCCGCGGACGGATGAGACGTGCTCGTACTCATCCAGGAACCGAGCCCACGACTCGCATGCGGCCTCCACATGCCCGTACCGCAGTTGGCGCTGCGCGAGGACCGCGTAGGCGTGGAGGCGGCCCTGCCGCTCCTGCGCGGGTTGCACGCGGATCGACTGCTTCATCGCCTCGATGCTGCCCGGCAGGTCGCCCTCTTCCATCAGCACGTGGGAGACGTGGAAGAGGTAGGCGGTCTGGTCGTAGCCGCCGATCGCATCGCGTCGGTTGTCAGCTTTGGCCAGCGCCGCCTCGGCATCGCGGAGTCGGGCATGGGCCTGACGCCGGTCCCCGACCATGGAGGCTGCGTGTGCCTGCTGTCCCCGCAGGAATGCCACCAGGCGGGGGCCGGCCGACGGTGCCGCCTCGGCCGCCGAGTCCGCCAACTGAAGTGCCATCCGGCCGTGTCGCAGGTTCGACGCTTGGAGGGACATGCCGCGTAGCGTGCGGCAGTAGGTGAGGTGGTCGCCCGCCTCGTCGGCGAGCTTCAGCGCCGTGGTGTAGTACGTCTGCCCCAGGCCGTGGGCCTTCTCGTACATGGCCATCCAGCCCGTCAGGTAGGTCAGGTCGGACGCGGCGGCGAGCATGTCCTGCTTCACCGGCTCGGAGGCCTGCGCCCTGAGCCACGGGCCGACGGTGTTGACGAGGAACGCCGCCGCCATGGGGCGCGCGTGGCCGGCGCCGAACTCGTCCAGGATGTCGGCGATCCGCTCCGTCATCGAGCGCACCGAGGCGACCTGGGAGGCGCCGATCCGGGTGGTGGCCTTGCCCGGGGTGACCGGGTCGTCGGCAGCCCGGGCGCTGCTGCTGAACGCAGGCACCGTCAGCGCGGCAGAGAACAAAGTCGCGGCCAGGACACTGCGACGGGATGGGTCCATATCCGCCCTTCCGAGGTCGATCAACTCCTCCACAGTGTCGACTGGTTCGGAGCCGTCTGCGGGGCGGGCGGGCTGAAGTCCTGCTTCCGCGTGAGTGACCGGTCGCCCTAAGCGGGCGGACAGCGCCTCAAGGATCAAAGGCCTGACCTCGGGTTTCGGTGGCGTACCGGCAATCCAGTGCGCGACGGCCGTCCGGTCGTACGTCAGTTGCAGTCCGGCCTGCGGGCCGAGCCTGTTGACTTGCTGCGCCAACTGCGTGCGCGTCCAGCGTGCCTGCTCAAGCAGCCTGTCCAAGGCTGGATTGGGCGTGCGCTTCCTCGTGGCCATGTCTCAACTCCCGACAGCTCCATGGCGTTCACGGTGTTCACGGTCGCACCTACCGCCCACGGTACCCGCAGACCGTGACCGCGCGATTACCTCTTACGAGTAAAGCGACTGATCTCGGCCTTGGGAGCAGCGGTGACGAGCGCACCACCCTTGAGAACTGGCTCGGCGACGCCGACAGGCGGCCCCCGCATAGAGCGTGGGCGCCCCCGCGTGGCCGAAGGCCTGATGAGTGTGTGCTTCTGCGTCTCCCCGGGCAGCAACGGGCGCGACGTCGCCGAGCCGGACGCCCGTCGCGTGCAGATGGCCCGCCGGGTCACCGCGGCCTGGCTGCGCTACTGCGGCCTGCCGGACCTGGTCGATGACGCTACGCTCATCGTGTCCGAGCTGGTCACCAACGCCGTCGTGCACGGCAGCGGATCACAGGTCACCCTCACCCTCGCGGTCCGTGACGGCTTCCTGCACCTCGCCGTGCATGACGAGACGCCCGGCGATTTCACGGTGCAGAACGCCGGCAGCGACGCCGAGCGCGGCCGCGGCCTGTTCCTCGTTGACCACCTTGCCGGCGCACACGGCGGCGGGTGGGGAACGAGCGATGAGGGGGCCACCACCTGGTGCCGCCTCGCCCTTGCCGGGACGTGCCAGTGAACACGCGAGATGCGTCCGCTGACCTCGAGGCGGCGCCCATCGACGCTGACCTGATCCCCCAGAGCTACAACACGGTGCTGCGGGCCACCGGGCACCTGCCGCAGGAGCAGCGAACGCGTCTGGCGGGGCTGCTGCGCGGGCGCGCCGGACTGCTCCTGTCCGAGGTCGAGGGCCAGATGCCGCACATGCGCGGCGAGTGGTGGCACACCGCGGAGCACGTCGTGCGCCGCACGCACAGCGCCCTCGGCGTCACCGTCGCCGAGTCGCGTCGGGCTGACCGCCTGGACGATCTGGCATCCCTGACTCGCTCACTCCTCACGCTGCACCAACAAGCGGCACCGCCGCGGCCGCTCACAAGCTCCGCCCGCTCCTGACCAGGCAGTCGGCACGGGCGGAAGTGCCGGCGCTGGGGTTCCCCCCTTGCGAGCCCCAGCGCCGGCCGCACGGTCCACGATCCGCCACCTGGGCGGGCCCACCACTTTCGACACGAAGGAGACAAGATGTTCGTCCACGCCGACCGCATGCCGACCAGCCCCGCGGTCCCGCAGGGCTTCGCCACCCATGTTCCTTGGGGCGTCGGCCGCATGGCCCCGTACCCGACCATGGCGCCGGACTTCGCGCGCGTCATGCTGGACCCGGCTACCCAGACCGCCGTGTTCTTCGACGCCTCCGGGCACGTCATGGAGGCGCCCGGGCACGGCACCAGCACCGGCACCGCCCCGGCCACGGGCACCAGCCCCGACGGACAAGGCCAGGGCAACACCGACTCCGACCAGGGCAGCGACAGCGACCAGTGAATGACTCGCGTCCGGTGCTGGTCGTCACCAGTCTGTACGACCCCACCGCCGACGTGGTGATACGCGAGCTGCACGACCGGGGCGTCCCGGTCGTGCGGTTCGACTCCGGGGACTTCCCCGCATCACTGTCGGTGGAGGCCGAGATCACCTCACACGGCGTGAAGGGGGTCATTCACACCTCGTCGCGCACCGCCGACCTGGCAGCCGTCCGCTCCCTCTACTACCGGCGACCCACAGGGTTCGCCTTCCCGCACCTGAGCGAGCAGGACGCACGGTTCGCCCTCACCCAGGCCCGGTACGGGCTCGGCGGGGTGCTGGCCTCCCTGCCCGGCTGCCTGTACGTCAACCACCCGCACCGCATCGGCGACACCGAGTTCAAACCGTCCGGGCTGGCCGCGGCCGCCGCTGCCGGGTTCTACGTGCCGCCCACGCTCATCACCTCGAGCCCGGACGCGGCCCGCGCCTTCATCAAGCGGCACGCCCCGGTCATTTACAAGCCGCTGTGGAACCCCGTCTACCTGATCGCCGGTGTCTCCTCCGTCGTGAAGGTCGCCGAGGTGACAGCCGAGGACATAGACGACCGCGTGGCCGGCACGGTGCACCTGTTCCAGCAGCTGGTGCCCAAGACGGCCGACGTGCGCGTGACCGTCATCGGCTCCCGCGTCTTCTGCGTCCGCATCGACTCAGACCTTCTGGACTGGCGCACCGACTACAGCCGGCTGACCTACACCCCGGTCGATCCGCCTCCCAGGATCGAACCGGCCCTTCACCGCTACATGGACCGCTTCGGGCTCCTCTTCGGCGCTTTCGACTTCTGCGTCGGTGAGGACGGGCGATGGTGGTTCCTGGAGTGCAACCCTTCCGGCCAGTGGTACTGGCTGGAAACCGAGACCGGCCTGCCGATGCTCGCCGCCCTGGCAGACCTGTTGGAGAGGACGACGTGACCGATCAGGCCCTGCTGCACAAGCAGCTCATCGACACACTGACTGCCCATGGCAGCCTGCGCACCGAGCCGTGGAAACGCGCGGCCGAGACGGTCCCCCGGCACGAGTTCCTGCGCGGCGGGTTCTTCCGCCGCGTCGAGGGCGCCGTGCCGGCGGCGTGGGCGCCGGTCCTGGACGACGACCCGGGATGGCTCAAGGCCTGCTACACGGACGAGTCACTGGTGACACAGATCGCCGGAACGATCGCGCCTGCGGACATCCGGGGCCAGATCATGCGTCAGCCAACGAGCTCCAGCACCTTGCCCTCCCTCGTCCTGCGGATGCTGGAAGCCCTCCACGTCGAGCCGGAGGCACGGGTGCTGGAGATCGGCACCGGCACCGGCTACTCCACTGCGCTGTTACGCGCGCGCCTCGGGGATGAGCGTGTCACCTCCATCGAGTACGACCAGGACGTGGCCTCTCGGGCACGCGCCGTCCTCGCCCGGCTCGGCATGTATCCCACCCTCGTCACCGGTGACGGCCTGCTCGGCTACGAGGAGGGCGCACCATACGACAGGGTCATCGCCACGTGCGGAGTGCGCACGCTGCCCGCAGCGTGGATCGAGCAGACCCGGCCCGGCGGCATCATCCTGGCGACCGTCGGCGGCTGGCTCGCAGCATCCGAGCTGGCGCGGCTCACGGTCCACGACGACGGCACGGCATCGGGCCCGCTGCTGGGCGGGCAGGTCAGTTTCATGCTCGCCCGCCCGCAACTGCCGCCCCCGCTCGGTCTCCTGCCCGATCTCAACGCGGGCGTGGAGCGGGAAGCCATCATCGGCGCCGACGTCCTGGACGACTGGACGACGCGGTTCGTCGTGCAGGCCGCCGTACCGGACGCGCAGCGTCTGACCCTCACGCAGGACGGACAAGAGCAGCACGTCCTGGTCGACGTCGACTCCGGCTCCTGGGCGGCCCTACACGAACAGCATGGCCGCTGGACCGTCCGTCAGGACGGCCCCGTTCTGCTGTGGGACGCCGTCGAGGACCAACTCGGCCGCTGGCGCGCCAGTGGTGCGCCGACGCTGGAGCACTTCACCGTCCACCTCACCCCCCAAGGGCAGACCATCCGCTGGTAGACCCTCCCGGAACGGCCCCGCCTGTCTGCCTCCCCCCCTGGCGGACGGGCGGGGCTTCCTGCTGCCTCCGACCACCCCGCCACGGATCGGCCCCGCCCAGGCCGCAGACCGGCAGCCTCGCTCATTGTGCAGTCCGGCAGGTTTCGCGACCTTGTGATGGGCGACGGCCTCCACCTCCAGCGCTTCAGCAAATCCTCAACGACCGAGGGTGCAATGACCTGGCCGACTGGCGCCCCCAACACCGGGTGCCTGCTGCCGAAATACTTCAAGGCGCCGTGGGAGGACGTCTACCATCGCTACCGTGGCTCCGCCGTCGTACGGGCTGGCGGCCGATGACTGGCCTGACCCGGACAGCCCGCCCCCGCTGCGCGCCTGGCTCCGCCTGGTCGCGGACTGACGGTGGCGCACCATGAACGGCCCCGTGCGATAGAGGCGCTCGGGGGCCGTTCTGCTGCCGCAGCGTACCGGCCCCGGCCCGGTTGTCAGTGCCGTAGGCCAGGATCTCCCACATGGCCAGCCTGGACGAACTGCCCACGTACCGACGTGCACAGCTGCTGTGGCGCTGGGCCCATCAGGGGGTCGCGTTCGTTGAGGACCTGGTGCGCGATGCCGAGAAGCGGCCCTGTTGCCTGCCGTCCGCTCCGCCCGGGCCGCCGGGCAAGACCCTCGCGGTGCCCGGCGACGACGGCCGGGTCGGGTCTCATCCGGGGTGGGCTGGTACTGGTGGGTGGTGTTTCGTCGAGCAGGGGCCCGCGGACGGACCCGGGCGCCAGGCGGTGGCGCACCGTGCTGGGCGGCGATCCCGTCGAACCGTATCGTTCCGCCACCTCGCTGGAGTTCTTCTTCGACCTGTGCTTCGTCGTCGCGGTGGCGCAGGCGTCCACGAGTCTGCGTGGGGCGCTGCTGGAAGGGGACTACGGCAGCGGTGCGCTGCGCTTCGAGCCGGTCTTCTTCACCATCTGGTGGGCGTGGACGAATTGCACCTGGTTCACTTCCGCCTACGACCCGGACGACGTCACGTACCGGCTGACGGTGTTGGTGCAGATCACGGGCTCGCTGATCCTCGCCGTCGGCGTGCGCCTCGCCTTCGAGGACGGGGATCTGCACGTCATCACGCTCGGGTGGGATGACGCCGTGGCATCCGCATCACATCGCCGAGCGCTACGAACTGTTCGCCCTCATCGTCCTCGGCGAGTCCGTCGCGGCCGCCACCGTCGCCGTCCGCAGCGCCTTCGACCGGCATCACGGCACCGGTTCGCTGCACGCGCAGGCGGCCTGCTCATGGCGGGCCTGGTCGCGGTGGTTACGGTGCCGCGCCGGTGACCAGGCCTGCGGCGGGATCCCGACCTGCGCCAAGACATAAGGGCCGCGCGGACGGACCACCGTGCGAAGTCCGTCCGCGCGGCCGCCATGCCGCCCGCCGTCTTGTCAGCTGGTCGCGTGTACTGCCTCGCGGCTCAGATCTGCAGTCTTCTTGGGCCAGGACACGGGGGGCTTGGTCATTCACGCGGCCGGCGGGAGCCGATTCCGCGAACGCCACAGCGGGTGGAGGGCACTGTGCCACCGCAGGACCTGGGTGACGGCGGCAGGGACGACGACGGCGAACACGGCCGGGTATGCCGGAGGTGAGCGCGGAGCGTGCTGTCAGCCGGCGTGGAGCGCGGTGCGCAAGGTGCCGGTGGCCAGCGTGATGGCGACTTCGGCTGCATGGGTCTCGCGCAGGGCGTTGAGCATCACGAAGTCGTGGATGATGCCCTGGACGCGCACGGCGGTGACCGGGACGCCTGCCTCGCGGAGCTTGCCCGCGTAGGCCTCGCCCTCGTCGCGCAGGACATCGGCCTCAGCGGTGATGACCAGGGCCGGGGGCAGGCCCGCGAGTTGTTCGGTGGTGGCGCGCAGTGGGGACGCGGTGATCTGGGCGCGCTCGGCCTCGTCGGTCGTGTACTGGTCCCAGAACCACTGCATGGCGTCGCGGTGCAGGAAGTAGCCGGCGGCGAACTGATAGTAGGAATCGGTCTCGAAGTTCGCGTCCGTGACCGGGTAGAACAACACCTGCTGCACCAGCGGGAGTCCGCCGCGGTCCTTGGCCATCAGGGTGAGCGCCGCGGCCATGTTGCCGCCGACGGAGTCGCCGGCCACGGCCAGTCGGGAGCCGTCCAGGTCCTTCGAGGCGCCCTGCTCGACGACCCACTTCGCGACCGTGTAGTTCTGCTCGATGGCGACCGGATAGCGGACCTCGGGGGAAAGGTCGTACTCGGGGAACACCACGGCAGCATGGGCGCCGACGGCGAGCTCGCGCACCAGACGGTCGTGGGTGTGGGCGTTGCCGAACACCCAGCCCGCGCCGTGGATGTAGAGGATCACCGGCAGGACCCCCTCGGCGCCGGCGGGCTTGACGATGCGGGCCCGGACATTGCCCGTCGGACCGCCCGGGACGGTGATCCACTCCTCGTCGATCTGCGGCTTCTCGATCTCGCCGGACTGCGCCTCGTCGACCGCCCTGCGGCCCTCGGCCGTGGGCAGGTCGTAGAGGTAGGGCGGGTTGGCCGTGGCCTCGACGAACGTGGCTGCAGCCGGCTCCAGGGCCAGCCGGATCGGTACGACGGCGTTGGAGTTGGACATGTATGTCTCCCGAATTCGTGTGGTGCGCCGGTCTCTTCGGCGAGGTGAGGCGGCTTTGGGGCAGGTCAGAGGCCTGCGGAGTCGTCGGTCGCCACGCTAGCCCGCTCGGGCGGCCGGCGTTGTCCGTGAGTGCACCGGAACTGACTCCGACAGTGCATGGGGAGGCAATGCACTGTCGGAACACATCCAGTGCACTGCCGAGATAAACGGAATCTTCGGCTTGAAATAGCCTGGCGGCGTAGCAGTCGAAGGTCGCCGGGTTCGGGCATGTGTATTGCACGGAAAGCCTGCCCCGGAATGGGGATCGATTCGGCTTTGGCGCAGCAATTGCGCATGCGTCGGTTCTTTCCGCCGGCCGCTGTCGACGCACCTGGAAGTCGATACAGATGCCATCGACGTCGTTCATTCCGTAGGAGGTTGTCCAAAGGTGTCCACGATGCTGGTCGGTGGGCTGGTTCCCCGCGCCACGAACAACGCCGCGGACCTGGTCGTCCGCAACGCGAAGATCCACACGGGAGACCCGGTCCGCCCGCAGGCCGAGGCAATCGCCATCCGCGACGGTGTCATCACGGTTGTCGGCGACGACAGCGACGTCGCCTCCCACGTCGGCCCTGCCACGAAGGTGGTCGACGCTCTCGGCCGCCGGATGGTGCCTGGCCTCAACGACTCGCATTTGCATGTCATCCGAGGCGGGCTCAACTACGTTCTGGAGTTGCGCTGGGACGGTGTCCCCACGCTGCGCCACGGCCTGGCGATGCTGCGTGAGCAGGCGGCCCGTACGCCCAAGGGCCAGTGGGTGCGGGTGGTGGGCGGATGGTCGGTCGAGCAGTTCGCCGAGCGGCGTCTGCCGACCGTTGCCGAGCTGAACGCCGCCGCGCCGGACACCCCGGTGTTCGTCCTGCACCTCTACCAGTCGGCGGTGCTCAACCGGGCGGCTCTCAAGGCCGCCGGAATCACCCGGGACACCCCCGACCCCAAGGGCGGTCAGATCGTACGGGGCCGGGACGGTGAGCCCACGGGCATGCTGCTGGCCGCCCCAAGCGCCCTCATTCTCTACTCGACCCTGGCCAAGGCCCCGGTGCTGGAAGGGGAGGACAAGAAGACCTCCACCCGCCACTATCTGCGGGAGTTGAACAGGTTCGGCCTGACGTCGGCGATCGATGCCGCCGGAGGGTTCCAGAACTTCCCCGACAATTACAGCACGGTCGCCGAACTGGCGAAGGCCGGTCAGCTGTCTCTGCGCATCGCCTATCATCTCTTCCCGCAGACCGTCGGCCAGGAAATCGACGATCTCACCCGCTGGATCGAAATGGTTCGCCCCGAGGACGGGGACGAGTGGCTGCGTCTCAATGGTGCAGGCGAGAATCTGACGTGGGCGGCGGCGGATTTCGAGAACTTCGCCGAGCCGCGGCCTGAACTCGGTGAGTATGAGGCGGAATTCGAGAAGGCCGTACGTCTGCTCATGGAGAACGGCTGGGGATTCCGGCTGCACGCCACCTATGACGAGACCATCCGCCGGGACCTGACGGTGTTCGAGAAGCTTGCCGCGGACGGGCTCTTCCCGGCCGGCAACCGGTGGCTGTTCGACCATGCGGAGACCGTCTCCGCGGACAGTCTGGACCGCATAGCCGCCCTCGGCGGCGCCATGTCTGTGCAGAACCGGCTGTCCTTCCAGGCAGAGGCGTTCGTACGCCGCTACGGTCCCGGTGCCGCCGCCGACGCCCCGCCGATCCGGGCCATGCTGGAGCGCGGTCTGACCGTCGGCGGCGGCACCGACGCGACCCGGGTCTCCAGCTACAACCCCTGGGTGGCCCTGCACTGGCTGGTCAGCGGCCGCAACGTCGGCGACCTCGTGCTCCGCCCGCGAAGCAACCGTGTCGACCGGCAGACCGCGCTGACGATGTTCACCCGCGCCGGCGCCGAGCTGACCGGCGAGGAGGACGTCAAGGGCGTTCTGCGACCGGGGTGTTACGGGGACCTCGCGGTCCTGTCCGACGACTACTTCACCGTGCCCGAGCCGGAGATCGCGCACATCGAGTCGCTGCTCACGGTCACCGGCGGCCGGATCGTCTACGCGGCAGGTGAGTACGAGGGCCTGGACGAGGAGCTGCCGCCGGTCAGCCCCGAGTGGAGCCCGGTGGCACACTTCGGCGGCTACCAGGCCACGCCCCGTACGGGTCTGACGGGCGCCCGACAGGCCGAACTGCTCGGCCAGGCCGTCGCCGAGTCGGAGCAGCACCGTCAGTGGCGCGCCCGGCGCGGCCTGGCCCCGGAGACAGCGAGCACCTTCTTCGATCCCTGCTTCTCCCTCTGATGCCGCGGGAGGAGCCCGGTCACGAACCGCCCCTCCCAGGAGACCACCCTCACTCGCGCCGCCCACCGCGCGGTTGCGCTCATCAGCGGACACCCGTCCGCGATCACCACACACCTGGAAAGGCTCTCTCATGGTCAACATCGCCGAGGTCACCGCGTTCCCCAGCCCCGACCTGCTCACGCCGGACAACTGCGCGGTGCTGTTCATCGACCACCAGCCGCAGATGTTCTTCGGTACCGGCAGCGGCGACCGCACCGCGATCATCAACTCGACCGTCGGCCTGGCGAAGGCCGCCAAGGTGTTCGACGTGCCGGTCGTGCTGACCACCGTGGCCGCCGAATCCTTCTCCGGCCCGATCCTGCCGCAGCTCGCCGAGGTCTTCCCCGACCACAAGGTCATCGACCGCACCACGATGAACGCTTGGGAGGACGTCGCCTTCGTCGAGGCGGTCAAGGCCACCGGCCGCAAGAAGCTCGTCATCGCCGGCCTGTGGACCGAGGTCTGCATCGTCCTGCCCACGCTCTCCGCCCTCGCCCAGGACTACGACGTCTACGTCGTCACCGACGCGTCCGGCGGCGTCAGCCCGCAGGCCCACGAACACGCCATCCAGCGCATGGTCCAGGCCGGCGCCGTCCCGGTCACCTGGGTGCAGGTCCTCCTCGAGCTGCAGCGTGACTGGGCCCGCGGTGAGACCTACATGCCGGTCATGGACGTGGTGAAGGAGCACGCCGGCGCCTACGGCCTCGGCGTGGTCTACGCGCAGGCCGTCATCGGGGCCCACGCCGCCGGCTGATCCCCGCCCCTTCACCGAGCAGTCAAGGACTGAGTCAGGAACAGGCAAGGAAGAGATGAACGCTGGACTGCTGGTCCTCCGACTGGTGGCGGGACTCCTCGTCGCCGGCCACGGAGTTCAGAAGGTGAGCTATCGGCTCGGAGGCCACGGCCTGGCGGGCGGAACCGAGGAGTTCCGCCACGACGGGTTCCGCGGCGGTCGGCTGACCGCGATCGTCGCGGGAGCCAGCCAGATCGGTGCCGGCCTGTTCCTGACCGCCGGACTGCTCACGCCCCTGGCCGCGATGGTCGTGATGGGCGTGATGACGGTCGCGGTCACCGTCAAATGGCCCAAAGGCCTGTGGGTGCAGAACGACGGCTACGAATATCCGATGGTCCTCGTCGTCGTCTCCGCGGCACTGGCCCTCACCGGGCCCGGCCGGTGGTCGCTCGACCATGCGCTGGGCGTCACGTCCTGGCCGCTGTGGGTCGTCCTTCCCGCGATCGTGGTCGGCCCCGCCGGCGGGCTGCTGACCCGTCTGGTGCTGCACCGCGAGCCCACCGCTTCAGAGAGGATGCCCCATGCACCGGCTGCTGACTGATGCGGTCCACACCCTGGCGCCGCCCAAGGGAGACCGCCATGGCCCGCTGCCTCCCCTGCTGCTGACACTGACCCTGGTCACCGGACTTGTCGACGCGGTGAGCTATCTGGGGCTCGGGCACGTCTTCGTCGCCAACATGACCGGCAACGTGGTGTTCCTGGGGTTCGCTCTGGTGGGTGCCCCGGGGCTGTCGGCGCCCGCCTCCGTCGTCGCGCTGACGGCGTTCCTCGTCGGCGCGCTCGCCGGGGGCAGGCTGGGCACCCGGTTCGCGACCCACCGCGGAAACCTGCTGAAGAGGGCCACCGCCGTGCAGACGGTACTGGTCGCCGTCACCGTGGCTGCCGCCGCGGTCACCGACGGCCAGGTCACCACGAGTGTCCGGTACACGCTGATCGTGTTCCTCGGGATCGCCATGGGCCTGCAGAACGCGGTCGCCCGGCGCCTGGGCGTACCGGACCTCACCACGACCGTACTGACCCTGACCCTGACGGGGCTGGCCGCGGACTCCACTGCGGCCGGCGGTGCGGCGCCACGGCCCGGCCGCCGGATCCTGTCCGTACTGGTGATGTTCCTCGGCGCCTTCGTCGGAGCCCAACTGGTCCTGCACGGCCACCTCGTGCTCACCCTGAGCCTGGCCCTGCTACTCCTCGCCCTCACCTCCGTGACCACCCACCGCCTCTCGGCCGCCGACCCCGCCTGGACACGGTCACCGTCCTGAGCCAGGCACGGATGCAGCGCATGCGCCCTTGCGGGCGTGCGGTGGCGACCTCGGCACGTGCTGGAAGGCCGGCCAGCAGCCCCAAAAGCAGTTGGCCAGCCACGCCGGGAGATCCGTACAGTGCGTCGATCACGAGGCGTAGGAGAGCCTCTGGCCACGCCTGCGGTGGGATGTAGCCCATCGTGATCAGTTCCTCTGACTTGCGAATCCGACAGTGCAAAGCATCGTTGTCCTGCGGCTTGAAGTCCTTCAGCTTCTGCAGGGAGCCCATGTCAGTCTTCGTCCAATTCGACGGTGGACTACTGGCCAACTGCTCCAAGTACTTCGCATTCAACACGGGCGGCACATGGCAGGCATACAGGTTCTCCGCCGCGAAGGTGCTGTTCGGCTCGTGACTGAGCTGGACCAGCTTGTTGAGACTCCCCTTCGTGGTTGCCGTGCTGTGCATCAAGCTGCTTGATCAGCGACTCGACAGCGCAGACCGGGGCCGGCGCCGGGGTCGCAGGCGACGTATGCACAACGGAGTTGAAGACGTGCCCCACAACCGACGTGAGTGCCCCGGAAGGTCCTCGACGACCCGCAGGCAGCTGTTCACAACGTCGGCGCTCGTGCGCTTGGACCTTACAGGCGCAGGCACACAACGGTGATCACCGTTTTCTCCACTGCGCATCGATCCCAGCAGCACGATGAGCACCGTGGGCGAGCCGATCAGCACGGTCGCTCGGCACCTGCCAACCCACGCACGGGGACCGTCGAGCCCGGTCGGATCACCGAGCCGATCCTCGGCCGTAGCCGGTTCCTGGCAGGCCTCAGACATGTTCCCGCTTGCAGCCCACGGCCCGCCTCTCCATGACCTGCGGCAGCATCCTGCCGCAACCGCGGCCGTGTCCATCTGTCCGGACATGGCTGAAATCCCTGCTCGAAAGGACTTCTCATGTCCCGTCATTCGCTTTACCGCCGTGCCCGCACTCCTCTCGCGCTCGTGGCCACCGCAACGGTCGCCACCGCCTTCTTTGCTACGTCGGTCGGGTCGGCCAGCACCACCAAGGGCACCACCACCTCACAGGGCGCCAAGCCGACCGTCGTGCTCATCCACGGCGCCTTCGCCGACTCCTCCAGCTGGAACGGCGTGATCAAGAAGCTGAAGGAGGACGGCTATCCGGTGGTGGCCGCGGCCACCCCGTTGCGGGGTTTGAACAACGACGCCGCCTCCGTCAAAGCCCTGCTGGCCAGCATCGCGGGCCGGTGGTTCTTGTCGGGCACTCCTACGGCAGAGCGGTGATCAGCAACGCCGCCTACGGCTCCGACAATGTCACGGCACTGGTATACGCCGACGCCTTCCTCCCCGACAAGGGCGAGAGCGCCAATGAGCCGGCGAGCAAGTTCGAGGGCAGCATCATCGGCGATGTTCTGCGTCCCGTCCCGATCACCAACCCCGACGGCTCGAAGGATGTCGACCTCTACATCGACCAGTCCAAGTTCCACCAGGCGTTCGCTGCGGATGTCCCCGCGAGTACCGCTGACCTGATCGCGGTCACCCAGCGTCCCGGGATGAGGAGCTGTGAGCCTTGCGGTGCTGTTCGAACTGGACCGTGAGGTCTACTGACTTTGAAAGCGTGATGTCGTCATGGTGGGGCGAGTACGAGTCCGGTTCCGGTGAGGCAGCCGTCGAGGACGTCGTGGCGGTACTGGAGCTGGCGCAGGCCCCGCCGGACGGCGGTGATCAGGTCATGGGGGTCAGCGAACGCGCGGTTGGCCGTGGTGGTGCGCCGCAGTACCGACCAGATGCCCTCGACCGGGTTGAGGTCCGGTGCGCAGGTCGGGAGTTGGTAGACGGTGAGCCAGTCCCGCTTGGCGATGTAACGGCGTATGCCGGCCGTCAGGTGGGTGTTCAAGTTGTCCCAGACGAGAACGATCGGGCCGCCGAGTTGCTGGTGAGCGGTCTGGATCAGGTCGCGGTAGTCCTTCCAGGAGAAGCTCTTGCGTCCGTCGGGCCGGGCGTCCGGGCAGGGCCGGTAGATCAGCCGCGGGCGTTCGCCGGCTTTGTAGCAGGCCAGGGCGGCGACGGATAAGCGGCGGCGGGTACGGCCTCGCACACGAACGACGGGAGTGCGCCCGCGGCGGGACCAGGTGCGGGTGGTCGGCGGCGTCATCGAGAATCCGGCCTCGTCCTCGAAGACGGGCCAGGCCCCGAGCGCCGCCACGACCCTTCCACGCTGGGCCAGGTCTCCTTCACCCGACCTGCCAACTGCCGCCTCATCGCGCTCCACCGCCCGGCGGGCCGGCATCTGGCAGCTCCGCCCATGCCGCTTGAGCAGCGCGGCAACACCCTGGAACCGACGCCCGATGAGGGTCTTGATCCGTGACAGGGTCCAGGTCTGGTCCGGCCAGCCGTGCGCCACCGGCCCCTTGGCCAGCTCCTGCTCCAGCAACGGCGAACAATTCGTACTGAGCAGCGGCAACGACGCCGGCCCTTGGGGAGGGCAGGGCCCTCGGCCCGTTCTGCGACCATGCATTGCGCCAGCGCTGTAGCGACCGGACGCTGACCCGGGAGGTCGTGCGCAATGACCGCGTTCTCGCCGCCCTGGGCGAACCGCTCGGCCGCTTCCGTCCTCAACTTCTCACGGAAGGCCCGCCGCTCGTCGGTCAGCCCGCCCCCTTGCGCATCGGCGTCAGGGCGCCGAGCCCCGGGTCTCGCGCCATTCACGCGGGGCCATCCCGTAGGCGGCCCGAAACACCCGGCTGAAATGCGCGGCATTGGTGAAACCCCATCGGTGCGCCACTGCGGCGATCGTCGAGCCATTTGCGTCGCGCGCCAGGTCGCGTCGGCACTCCTCCAGGCGACGCCGCTGGATCCACCGGCCGACAGTGAGGTCTTCACTCTCGAACAGCTTGTGCAGATAGCGCAGGGATATGTGGTGGGCTCGGGCGATGACCTGCGGGGTCAGGTCGGGGTCTGCGAGATGACGATCGATGAACGCGTGGACCCGCAACAGCATCGCCCGGTTCCCGCCGGGCGTGTCCGCGCTCGACCGGCCGAGTAGCTCGTCGGTGCATACGCAGAGCAGGTCCGCGACGCTCCGGGCCATCAGCTCGCTGGTGCGTGGCGGGTAGGTTCCCGCGCCGTCCACGAGCCTGGCCAGGAAGGGCGAGAGCAGACCGCCGAGGGGTGTGGCGGGGTTGAGCGGGGAGGCCGTGACGTGAGCGATGTCGGACTCGCTCAGGCCCAGAATGTCTCTCGGCAGGACGAGGGACTTCGTCCGGAAGGGCTGGGGAAGATTCAGCCGGGCGGGGCGCGCCATGTCGTAGACGAAGATGTCCCCCGGCCCAAGGAGTGCTTCACGGCCGTCCTGCTCCAGTCGGGCGACTCCTCTGTCCATCATTTTGACAACCACGTACTCGTCTTCGCTGCCCTGCGCGACGAGTCGGCGCGTGCGCAGGGCTGACAGGCAGTCGCCCTCCAAGGTGACGGCCTGGATCCGGCCGAGCGACGTCGTACGGATCGTGCCGGTATGCACCTCGTCGGCGACGGTCATGTCCACGGCGCCGAATGTCCGGGACAGGGCTTCGCGCCAGTACGCCCGTCTGCGGTCGGCGGGCAGCAAATCGGTGTTGTGGAAGCTGCCGGGGGCGCTTCTTTCCAGAACATCCGGCGACATGATCTCCAACCTTCGACCGGTGTGCTTTGTGAAACACGGTGTCAGCGGGCCTGGGTCAGCACATCGCGTGAATCCGCTAGATCAGGGGGTGTGGGACTGAGCGGGGACGGTCCCTGACTTGACGGCTGGGCTGGTGGCGCCGACGGCGGCGTAGCGCCGAGCGACGACGAGCAGTACGGTCGCGGGGACACCACGGGCCGCAGCAGTGGCCAGGTGGCATGGCGGATCTCTTTTACCTGCTCAGAAGGGGTGTCGAAGCTCGTCGCCGCGACCGTTGCCCCGTCCGGCGGCATCCCGGATCATCGTCACCACGGCGTCGGGCTGCGACAGTACAACGGCGTGCGAACCGTCCAGCAGGTATTCGGTGGCCGCCATGCGTTGTGCCATGAAGCGCTGAGCGGTGGGGTTGAGCATCCGGTCGGCGGTCGCGATGGCGTACCAGGACGGTTTGGAGGCCCATGCCGGCGGGCCCGATCTACTGGTCAACGCGCTCTGGGCGATCGGGCGTTGCGCCACGGACATCACATTCTTCACGTGGGGCGGCAGGTCGGCGGCGTACACCTGTGGGAACCGTTCCTCACGGATGCGGAACTCGCTGTCCGGGCCGCCGGGAAGCTGCGCCGGAAGATCGGTGGTGAAGGTCGCGTCGGCCGCCGGCACAGGGGGAAACCGGCTCGTGATGTCCAGGACGCACTCGCCGGCGTCGAGGCCGAACGCTGCGACGTAGCACAAGGCCACGACGTTGTCGGCGTCGGTGGCGGCGTGTGTGATGACGGCGCCGCCGTAGCCGTGGCCGACCAGCACCACAGGGACATCGATGTCGTGCACCACGCTTTTGATGTAGGCAGCGTCCTGCGTCAGGCCGCGCAACGGGTTCGCCGGGGCGCGCACGGTCGAACCGGCAGCGTGAAGGAGGCTGATGACCGCCGCCCAGGATGAGGCATCGGTGAACGCCCCGTGCACAAGGACGATGGTTGGCGGTGGGGAGGTGGGTGGCATGGCGGTGCCCTCCGATTGAGTCTGCTGTGCCAGCCAAGTGGGTCCGGGCACGCCGGGGCATCGCGTGAACGTACCAAATCACCCACAGGTCCCCTCAGTCGTCGGGCAAGGCCATGATCAGGTTTGCGAGCTGAACCCGGGAGTTCACCGCCAACTTGCGGAAGACGGAGGTCAGGTGCGTGTTGACCGTGTGCGGGGAGACGACGAGCAGGTCGGCGGCCGACCGGTTGGTGTGGCCCTCGGCGATCAGGCGCGCGACCTTCTTCTCCGAGGCCGTCAGGGCGCCCCATCCCTGGACGGGGTGGGACGCCGTCGTGCGCCTGCGGGCCCCTGCCCCGTCCAGATCGCGCTGGAGGCGGGCCGCTGCGGCCTGGGCGCCGGACTCGGCGTACAGGGCGTGGGCCTGCGCCAGGGCGGCCGCTGCCTGAGGTCTCCGGCCCGCTGCGAGGAGTGCCTGTCCGAGATCGGCGTAGGCGGCGGCCCGGACCAGCGGGCGGGGACTTGCCTTGAGCAGTGCGACGGAGTCGTCCAGCAGGGCGAGATCGTTTTTCACGAGCCCGAGGGCCTGCGCCGCGATGCCCGTGGCGGTCGGCACAGCAGGGTTGCGTTCGGCGTAGGCCCCGGCCTGTACGGCCAGGTCCTCGGCGAGCTCGTGGTCCGCGCCGCGCAGGGCCATGCGTATCGCGGAATTGACCCAGTTGCGCAACAGCCGCCAGCGCATGAAGAGGCCTTCCTGTTGCACCTGCCGGATTTTGTCGACGGCAAGCCCGATGTTCCCCTCGGCCTCGGCGTGGACGGCTTCCATGAAGCGCACCGCTGCCGTGTTGCTCGGGTTCGGTTTGACCGCCAGTCTTTCCTGCGCTGCGGTCAGGTGCTCGCGGGCTGCTTCCCGGTCGCCGCGCAGCAAGGCGATCCGGGAGCGGATCACGCGAGCGTTCACTTGCTGGACGGGTACCTGTACGTCGTCTTCCAGGCGTTCCATGGTCGTGAAGTCGGCGTCGGCGTCGTCGAGCCTGCCGAGCCCGAGATCGTGCTGGCCCTGTGCCCACAGCATCATCGCCTGACGCGTCGCTGCGGCATTGTCTCCTGCTTGCAGGAGCAGTCGTCCGCTGGAGGCGAAGTCGTCCACGTGCAGGTGCGCGACGATCTCTTCGGGAAGGAAAGCGGAATCGATGGTGCTGAGCGCGGCGAAGTGCTCCAGCGCGACCGCGTTCTCACCCGTGTTCTGCGCGATCTCGCCGAGCCCGGACAGGGCCAGGATATGCGCCTCCCGGTCACCGATAGCGGTGGCGGCACGCAGCGCGGCCTCGCCGGCCTCACGCGCCGCGACAAGATCATCGCCCCGGGACAGAGCCAGCGCCCGCAGGGCGGCCAGTCTCGCGCCGGCCTCCGGGGCGGCGCCTCCGAGGGTGAGGGCCGATTCGGTCCGGCGGCGCAGCTCCTCGGCGAGATCCATGTTCCACAGCGTCCCGCCGAGGGCGGCCTGCAGGCGGCTGACCACCTCCAGGGGCGGTCGGCAGGCCAGCAGCCGGTCACCGGTCGACAGGGCTTCTCGACTCCGGCCGGACCGAGTCAGGCAGAGGATCGCCTGCTCACCCACGTCGAACCTCAGCGGCCCTGCGGACGGCACGAGTTCCAGGGCGCGCGTCATCAGGTCGGCCGCGAGATCGGGCGTGACCGCAAGCACGTCCTCAGCGGCTCGTCGCAGCAGCGCCACGGCCTCCTCGTCTCCGGGCAGGGCGCCCCTGAGGATGTGCGGCACCGCGTCGATCGGCCGGCGGCCCACGGACACAAGGTGGTCGGCAGCCTCCCGGTGCAGGGCTTTGCGGGCTGACGGTGTGATGTCGACGTACACGGCCTGGCGCAGCAGATCATGCCGGAAGACCAGCTGGTCGCCGTCGTCCTCCAAAATCGCGGCGCGCATCGCCTCCTCCAGCGCCGGAATCAGCGTGGCGGGCGCTTGGCCGCACAGCGCGGCGGCGTCGCAGAAGGCGAACCGGCACCCCAGCACTGCTCCCATCTGAAGGAAACGCAGGGTGCTGGGCTGCAGGGATCTGAGCTTGCCACGCACACCCACCACGAGCGTTGAGGGCACGAGATCACTCGAGGCATCGGCGGTACCCGGCCCCGCGAGCATCTCGACCGCGAGAAACGGGTTCCCTCCGGCCCCGTTGAGCAGGTCCCGTATCCGCTCGTCGACGGCTTCCCCCAGCGTGTCGTCTGCCAGCTGGCGGATGGCCGCGCTGGACAGTGGCCCCAAGGGCACGGTGACCGTCGCAAGTCCGTCGGCCGCGGCCGCAAGGATCTTTTCCGCCGGAACGGCGGGGTCCGGTCGCCCGGCCAGCATCCACAGGACCGGCGAGGTCCGCAGGCGTACCCGAAGCTGCTTCAGGGCAAACCTGCTCAGCGGATCGGCCCACTGCACGTCGTCCAGGGCAATCAGCACCGGCACACCGCCGGCTCTGGCTTCGATCGCCTCCGCCAGGCGCTCCACCAGCCAGATCCGCTGATCCTGATTCCGTGCGAGATCGGCAAAGACGTCGCCGGACAGCAGCGGCTGATCGCCGTGCAGGACGCAGGTCGCCAACGACGAGAGCGGCACGATGCGATGCAGCTCATCGGCCTTGCCGAGGCCGACCGAGAATCCCGCTGCCCTGGCCCTGGTGACGGCCTCCGCGAGCAGCGTGGTCTTGCCGATGCCCGGTTCCCCCTGGATCAGGGCCAGTGCGCCGCTTCCAGTGCGGGCCACCGAGGCGATCAGCGCCTCAAGCTCTTCGAGTTCGGCCTCTCGGCCGCGCAGACCGCGACGTGTCAGCAATACGCCCGACCCCACCACTGACGCCGCTTCCGGTCCGACCTGCGACGCGGAATCACCGTGGTCCACGGCACCGCAGCGCACTGCGGCGGGATCCACTTCGACGCTGCTCACGGCACGCCCCTGTCTCTCATCCGAGCCTGATGTCGTATTCCACGATCATGCTTGATGCTAGGTCCATGCCCATCACATCCACGGGTCGGCCTCCAGTCGGGGCCCGGCTGCCGCCGGCCGAGGAAAAGCCGGGGTCAGTAAGCCTTTCCCAACTCGCTTGCGACAACGGGGTATCGGCCTTGACCGCATACCGCTACCTCCACGAAGGGCTGACTGTGCTGGCGGCCTGGGCGCCGGACCCCGCAACCGCGTAAGGCGGCCGAGGTGACGTATCTGAACCTCGACGGCACGCTCATCCGCACCGACCGCGTCGCCGCCCCGGGCCCCACGGCGTGGACCTGTGGTGGTCCGGAAAACACCGGCATCACGGTGGGAACGTGCAGGTCATCGCCACCCCGGACGGCTGGCCGACCCAGGTCTCGCCGCCCCGAACCGGGCCGCGAGCAGGACAGCACCTGCCCCCCAACGGCCTGGTCGACGCTCTCAATCGGACGCCGCATGCTCACGACCCTTTCCAGGGCCCTGGCCACGCTCTTTGAAATGACGGTCATCCCTGATCGCGCACCGAGTAAGTCGGATGTCTTGAGTGCAGTAGATGAGGGTGTATCCAGTGAATTGTGCTCGGCAATGTTAGATGCCATCAGGAAGGGTGGAGTTGATATCTCTGAAGTGACATTCAACTGGGCGCTCAGTTCACCTCCCCCGGGATCTTTCTGGAAAAGTTGCCTTCACGGGCGAATCCGGAACTGATTCAGCGTGTCGAAGAGGAACTGAAAGAGACCAGCGCGCCAGCGGAGAGAGTGGTTCCCCGTAGGCGAGGGCGACCGTAAGGGTCTTGCCCGCGTAGGCGTCATCCAGGCACACGGGAATGTCCCGGTCGGGGAACCAGTCGGCGTCGACGAGCAGATCCCAGTAGTGCACATGGGCCTGCCACGGCTGCACGGTGACGTCGATGCGGTTGGCGATCGTGGCGCCGGCGGCGGCAAGCCGGTCGAGTACGGCGTCGACGAGGCCGCGCTGCACCGCGTCCGGCTTGCACAGGATCACCGAGCACCGGTGGAAGTCGGACACCTGCAGACGGATACCGGGCCCGTACCAGGTGCCGTACTCGCGGCGGGCGGCGGCGGGGTCGTCTGAGGTGCGGACCAGGTTGCGCACGAGCCGTTTCTGCGATGCGGCGGCCGCCACGCTGTCCTCGCCAAGATCCCCGCGGATCGTGCCGGCTGCCGCCCGGGTCGGGTCTGTATGGCCGATGACCTGCCGCAGCCGAGCGTGCATACCGGGATCGCCGTGCCCCAGGGCGATGGTGACCTTTCGGCCCACGTAGGCGGCGTCGATGTAGGACGGCAGGTCGCGCAGGTCGAGACGGCCGGTGTCGGCGAGGAGGTCCCGGTAGACGACGTGCGCCTGCCAGGCCTGGGCCACCACGTCCATGCGATCGCAGACCCGGATGCCCGCCAAGGAGATCATCTGAAGGATGCGGTTGACCAGACCGCGCTCCACGCCCATCCGGCTTGCACAGGATGACCGCCCCAGCGGGCGAAGCCGACGCCCTCCACCACGGCGCCGCTCATCGGCTTTTCTGCGGCGCTCACTGCGCACCGCCAGGGGCCGCGGCGCAGGCCGGCCACTTGTGTTCCATGAGCCAACGTCTGCGCCGGATGCTGCGCCCCGACGGCACACGGCAGCTGATATCCCGCGTTCTGAACAGGCTGCGCTCCGACGGTTTCGTCGACCGCACGGTGCTCCCGGACGCGAACCGCACCCGTACCCACGCCTGGTACCTCACGCAGGAAGGCGCGCGGCTGACCCGGGACCTGCCCATCCTGCGGGGGCGGCCGCCCTACCCCATCACCTCCACCACGGCAGCGTCGCTGAAGACCCCCCACACGCTCGCCGTCGTACGCGCCCACCTCGCCTTCGCTCAAGACGCCCGCCGGCTCGGTCACGAGCACGGCCCCTGGGACTGGACCCCCGAGGTGTCCCACTCCATCGGCGAGGGCGAGTGGATCGTCGCCGACGCGGTCATGTACTACATCGCCGTCGAGAGCGAACACCGGCGAAAGCTGCGCGCCTTCGTCGAAGTCGACCGCAGCCCCGCTAGACCGCGCCCCAGCCCCGGGCGCCGGAACAGCGGCATGCTCGGCGTTTTGGCCATCGCCGCTCCAGCCCCTGGCCCATGCACCGCAAGGGTCGATGCAACCCACAAGCTCCAGCGCGCGCTCAATCCCAGGGCTACCAACACGACTGAAACACATGTGTTCGAAATTCCGGCTGGCTCGTTGAGTCACAGCAGGAGCTGCACGACCGTCAAGGGGAACCACGTTGAGTTCGGCCAAGACACACGCACATACGACTTCCCATCACGCGGCGCGGGACGAGGAGTACTCGTACCGCGACGACTCCAGCTGCAGGGCCCCTGTGCCCTCGAGCACGGTCGCCATGGCGGGGCGGCTGCCCGCGCCGGCTTTCCGGGCGCCGAGCTGGCCCAGGTCGGGAGGCGCCCTGTGAAGAGGTTTTTCGGGCGTGTGCGGATGGCCGAGCCGGAGGTCTCCGACGCCGAGCAGGAGCTCTTCGGCGGGCCTTTGCGCTATGACTTCGGCTGGTCGGAACACGAGTGTGCCCGGCTGGACTTGACGATGCTGTCGGCGCTGCGCTCTCTGCCGAGGTTGGTCGGGGCGACGTTGCGGATGGCGTGGCAGGCGGATCGCCGCGCGCTGCTCACGGTCGCCATCAGCGAGGTGGGGCAGGGTGTCGCCGCGGCGGTCGGGTTGCTCGCGGTCAACGCCGTCATGCACGCGCTGCTCGGCTCGGGCACCCCCGAACAGCGGTTGCACGCGGTCCTGCCGGGACTGCTCGCCGCCGCCGCAGCTGCCGTGGTCAACTCGGGCCTGGCCGGATGGTCCACCTCGCGGGCGGGCCGGCTGGAGCCGCTGGTCGAGCGGATCGCCACCACCCAGTACCTGGCCGCCGCCGCGTCGGTGGAGCTGGAGGCCATCGAGGACCCGGAGTTTAGGCGGCTGATCGACGTCGCCCAGTACGGCGCCGGCTCCGCCCGCCGCATGATCAGCGCCTGCGTGGCCGCCCTGAACGGGACCATCTCGCTGATCTCCACGGCCGGCGTGCTCACCATTCTCCACCCGGTGCTGCTGCCGATGCTGATCCTGATCGCGGCGCCGCGCGGTTGGGGCGCGATGCGGGTGGCGCAGGAACGGTACGTGTCGGTGATGACCTGGGTCGAGCATGTGCGGGCCAGCCGCCTGATCGGCAACCTGCTCACCGAGCGCGGCGCCGCGCAGGAGGTGCGTATCCACGCCGTCGGCCCGTTTTTGCTGAGCCGCTACGAGCGGATGGCCGAGAGCGCGGAGGCCGAGCAGGAGCGGCTGGCCGCCGGCAAGGCCGTCACCGAGTGGGTGGCCGCTGCGCTGTCCGGCCTGGCCATGGCGGCGACGTACGCGGCCATGTTCTGGCTGATCACGAGCGGGCACATGGGTCTGGCCGTGGCCGGGACCGCCGTCATCGCCGTCCGCTCCGGCTCAGCGAGCCTGGGCGCGCTGGTGATGAACATCAACCAGCTGCACGAGGAGTCCCTCTACGTCCGCGACCACGCCCGGTTCCTTAACGAGGCGGCACGACGCACCATCCCCGACGGGGGCGATCCCGTTCCGACACAGGTGAAGCAGATCGTCCTCGACCAGGTGAGCTACCGCTACCCGGACCGGGACACCCCCGCCCTGGACGGCGTGTCCCTCACCCTGCCTATGGGCACGGTCACCGCCGTCGTCGGCGAGAACGGCTCCGGCAAGAGCACGCTGATGAAGGTCCTGTCGGGCCTATTGCTACCGCAGAGCGGAACGGTGTTGTGGGGTGATGCCGACGTGGCTTCCCTCGACCGCTTCCAGGTGTTCGAACGCGTCGCACTGCTCACCCAGGACTTCCAACGCTGGCCCGTGACCGCCGCGTTGAACATCCGGATCGGCCGGCCCACCCGGGAAGCCGGCCCCGAGGACCTGCAGCCGTCCGTCGACTACGCGGGAGCCGGAGCGGTCATCGCGAAACTCCCCCACGGCCTGCACAGCCTGCTGGCCCGCATGTTCCGCGGCGCCAGCGAACTCTCCGGCGGCGAATGGCAGAAAATCGGACTCGCCCGAACCCACTGGCGCAGCTCCACCTCAAACGCCGACGGTGTGCTCATCGTGGACGAGCCCACCTCCGCCCTCGACCCAGAAGCCGAGATCGCCGCCTTCGACCGCATCCGCGAGCTCGCCGCCCCAAACCGGGCCGTCGTCCTGGTCACCCACCGCATGTCCGGCGTCCGCCACGCCGACCGCATCTACGTCCTGCACCACGGACGACTCGTCGAGCACGGCACCCACGACGAACTCATGACCGCCAACGGGCGCTACGCCTCGATGTTCAACGCACAGGCCGCCCAGTACACCCCCGCCGGCACTATCCCCCGCCCCACCTCCCCCACCGTCGCAGATCCCGCATGACCCACTCGAAAAGGCCCAGCGTGACGGCTCGTACCACCCCCGCCCCCAGAATCCGAAGGCAACCACTGCATGCCACAGCTCGCGTGGCACAGTCCGGCATGCAGGTAACACAGCCGTACGTGCCCCGTTCCTGGATACAGGGGGCGTTCCGTGCGACGGGCCCCCGCCGAGGAAAACGCCCGCGCGTGACAGCCCTCACCCCTCTCACCTCGTCACTTGCCGATGGAAAGGTTTGGCGTGTAGGTTACCGAGATCAAAGCTTGACATGAGCAAGGTTTGAAGGGAGGGTGGGAATAGGCATGACGAGTCGGTTGGATGTGCTCCTCGCAGCGCTGGACCGTCAGGGATTCAAGAGCCGGCAGACCCGGCAGGGCGCATGGTTCTTTTCCCGGAACGGGACCACGATCATGGTCGGCCGCGAACCGGAGACGCCGGGTAAGTGGATCGTCCTGATCAGCGAACTGCGGGGCGCAGGCTTCGTCTTCCCAGAAGAGGACTAGCCGGGCGCAAGCGGGGGCCAGAAGGCCAGGCCCCCGCCCGCTGTCCAGCCGAACGAATCAGAACCAGGCCAAGGAGGAAAGGAGAAAGGCGTGAAGCAAGAGTGGGAGGCATCCGTGACCGTGGATGCGGTCGACGCTCTGGGCGATGAGCAGTACGAGGAGCTATGGACATTCATGCAGGGCGTCATTCGGCATGAGGCTGACAGCCGACGCCTCTACGTCGTGTGGCGTCTGTGGGCATCTGGCTTGCCGGAGGCCACGCAAAGCGCCCTCGAGTCGGCCTACAAGGGGCTTAATACCGTACTGGAGGACAAGCCTCGGCTGACGGACCTGCGTGTGGTCATGGCAGAGCAGGCGAACGCCGAACGGGCCCACCCTAGGGAGCAGGAGCTCATGGGATACAGGGAAGCGGCTGCAGAGTTGGGCGTCAGCCGCCAGCGGGTCGCCCAATTGGACGGGAACCACCCAGACTTCCCGCGTCCCCTAGGCCGCATTGGAGCAGGGCCGGTCTTTACCGCCGAGTCCATCCGGTCCTTCGCTGAGCGGTGGGACCGTAGCCCGGGGCGGCGAAAGGTGGCCTGAGCGAGCTCGAGACAGGCCTCGCTGGCTTCTGGCCTTCATTAGCCAGCGAGGCTACTCTCCGCCATGGCTCTCGCCACACGACACCGCTGCGGCTTTCTAGGACCGCGGCAGGTGGGCGCTGCGCTGGTGGCAAGGTTGCCTGGTGATGACCCGCGTCGAGTTGCTGAGCGCTCTGTCCGCTCTGCGGCAAGCACAGATAGGCGGCCGCAGAGCCCCGCACAAACCTCTGCTGATGCTGTGGCTGTTGGGGAGGTTCACAGCGTCGGGCAGCAGGGCGGTCACCTACAGCGAGGCGGAGGGGCCCGTCAGCCAGCTAATCAACGACTTCGGACCCGCCGTGGTGAACCGCTCTCGCGCGCGGGAACGAGCGGCCATGCCGTTCGTGCACCTGGAGCGTGCGTTGTGGCAGGTATGGGACCGGGAGGGACATCACATCCCGCCGGATGCTCCTGAGCGCGGCAGCTGGCTGCGGGCGCGGGGCGCCCACGCTCGTCTGCGCCCCGAGGTGGAGGTGCTGTTGGCGAATGAGGGCGCGCTGACGGCAGCCGCCCGGCTCCTTCTGCAGCAACACTTCACGCCGGTTTTGGAAGCACCGATCTGTGACGCAGTCGGTCTGGAGCTGATCGGTGGGGAGGAGACAGGATCCGTAGCGGCGAAGAAGATGCTGCGCAAGCGGCGGGCAGGGTTCGTCGAGGAAGTCCTCCACGCCTATGCGTATGCCTGCGCATTCTGCGGCTTCGACGGGGCGCTCGGCCGCAATCCCGTGGGGCTGGAGGCCGCGCATGTGCAGTGGCACAGTCAGGACGGGCCGGACGAGGTGAGCAACGGGCTGGCGTTGTGCTCCCTGCACCACACGCTGTTCGATCTCGGCGTCCTGGGTCTCTTGCCCGATTGGCGCATCCGGGTCTCTCAGCTGTACGTCGCGCGCAGCCTGGCGGGTCGAGCCATCGACGCCCTTCACGGCCAGCCTGTCGCAATGCCCCGGCCCGGCCGGCTTACCGTCGCCCCTGCCCACCTCGACTGGCACGACCAGCAGGTCTTCAAACATCCCGAGGCGAATGCGGCGTAAATCAGCGGCTACGCCGCCATCCCCGGGCGCCCGTCCTTCCTCCCCAGATTCCCGGCTCTCGGGGATGGACGGGCCTGCAGACCATGTGCCGGCAGCTACCAGGTGCTGCCGATGGCGCCGGTCCAGTACAAGACCGTGCAGTCTGTAAAGGATCAGGCCGCCCGAGGGGTTTGTTCGGCATGGGCGGGCTCCTTTGCGAGCAGGTCCTCCCGGCGACCGTGAAACTGGCCGCGCCCCTCTCCCTACTGATCAGCTGGTGTTGCTACCCGTCAGGGCGTCCAGTAGGGCGATGGCCTCACGGCGGCTGAGCAGTTCGTGGAAGCGCTCGTTGCGGAAGGTTCGCAGGCACGCATAGCAGCTGCTCTCGGGGCCGCATTCGCAGGCTTGCATGCGAGTAAGCGCCGCGTCGACGACCGGTTCGAGTCGCTCCCCGATGTGCACGGCGTTGCCTGCGCCACCGGGTGTGGTGTCGAAGAGGAGCAGCGAGGGCATGCCGTCGCTGCTTGTGTGGATGGTGCCGTCGATGTCGTCGCGGCTGATCTCCAGGTGGGTGGCTGCGCCTTCCAGGAGTGCGTACAGGCCGGAGCGGAGGCGGGCCGGGGTGACGGTGAGGGCGGTGAGGGGGTCGAGGTGGATTTGGAGGAAGTCGGTCTGGTAGCGGTGGGCGAGGGAGACGACCCGGAGCGGGCCGGTGCATTGGGCGTCCTTCAGCAGGTGGGGGTGGCCTGTCCGCAGGGGCGTTGCATGGGCGTGGGGGCGGCCCCAGCCGCACCAGTCGCAGATTTGGTATCCGGCGCCGGCTGGTCCTTCGGAGACGACGACCATTTCGCCGCGAGTACCGGCGGACCAGGTGGTGGTGTGGCCGGTGGTGAAGATGGTGGCTCCGTCGTGGAGGTCGGCGGTGTGGGTGGACATGTGGGTATCGCCGTACCAGGCGCGGCGGGGTGGGGTTTGTCCTGGGCGGCGTTGGGGTCCTCGTGCGGCGACGAAGCCGTAGATGGGTTCGACGTAGCGGCGTTGTGCGGTGGTGGCGTGGGTTTTGCAGGCGGCGCAGGCGGGGTCGACGGGTTCGGTGGCTTCCCGGTAGCGGCCGCAGGTGGCGCAGACGGCGTAGTGGCGGCTGACCAGTTCGCGGTCGGGCAGGCGGTAGACGCCGGCGGAGGTCCACAGCTGGCCGCCGGCGACGATTTCGGCGCCGGGGGCGTATTCGTGGACGGCGGCGCTGAGGTCGCGGGTGAGTTCGAGGTGGCCGGAGATCGTGCCGCCGTCTTGGGGGATGCGCAGTTCGACGGTGTCGACGGGGAAGCCGTACTTGGGGAGCACGTTGCGGTTGGCGAGGACGCCGAGCAGGTCGCGCTGGGTGAGGTTGCGGATGACCTTTTCGTACATTTCCGCCAGCCGGTATTTCCGGGTGGCGGCTGCCTGGTCGCGGCGTTCGCTGTAGGCGGTGACGTCCTGGTCGATGATCTGTTGGGCGGCCTGCAGGAGACGGTCGAGTTCGTCGACCCAGGCGCCGGAGTCGACGTCGATGTCCTTTTGGACGCTGTCGGGTAGAACGCGGCGCAGGGAGGCTAGGACGGTTTCCGGGACGGGGGTGAGCCAGTCGCGCACGGTGTGGGCGGCGATCTCGCCGGTAGTGTCGTCGGGCAGGAAGAACTCGCCGGCTTTGCGCCAGATGCGGCCCCGCTCGTCCTTCATCGCGCGGAAGAACGCGGCCAGGGCGATGGAGTGGGCGTGGCGGCGGTCGATGCGGACGTTGTCGACGGGAACGATCGGCGCCCGCACCTCGCCGGCAATCATCCGTTCCGGCTGCGCGAACCGTGCGAGGTCATGGGGGCGCCTTTGGGCGTAGGTGACGACGAGGGCCGCGGAGTCGGAGCGGCGGCCGGCGCGACCGGCGCGCTGGACGTAGTTGGCGGTGGAGGGGGGCATGTTCCGCAGGACGACGGCCTGCAGTTCGCCGACATCGACGCCGAGTTCGAAGGTAGTGGAGCAGGACAGGGCGTTGACCTGTCCGCGGACGAACTCGCCCTGGATCTCCGCGGCCTTCTCCCCGGTCCACTGGGCAGTGTGTTCCTGAGCCCGGAGCGGAACGGGGTCGAAGGTCAGGTAGAGGCGGCGCAGATGGTCGTCCGTCTCGACGGTGGGCTTGTACTCGTGCAGGCGGCCGGTGCAGCGCAGCGTGGGGCAGACGGCCCGCACGGACACGGCGACGATGCGTCGGCAGCGGTCGCAGACATGCAGCGGGTCGGTGTCCGCGCTCACGGGTCGCAGCCGCAGCCAGGCGTGATCCAGACGGCGCACGACGCCGATTCCGGGCTGGTTCTCACTGGGCAGCCAGTCGGTGAGGTGGCCGGTGGTGAGGTCGGTCCACAGACGGTTGAGGATCTCCAGTGCCCTCGGTTGCTGGTCCCCTCGGTGGCCGAGGGCGTCGAGGACCCGCACCAGGTAGTCGACGCGTCGGTTGGAGGCGCCGGCGGTGCTGGGCAGCCAGCTGATCACCTTGCGTTTGGCGTCGGACCCCTTGGAGCGGACCCAGACGGGGCCGCGCCGTGGCGCGAACGCCTCGTCGCCCGCGTCGACGTCCTCGGGCATGGTGAGGGCGCCCTGGTTGCGCACGGTGCGCAGGAGTTCCTGGAGCAGCAGCCATGCCTCGTCGTCGGTCAGGCCGAGGGAGGTCAGGGCGGTGGGTGGCTGCCAGAAGGGTTCGCGGTCGAGGTCGACGCGGAGCAGGCCGAGGCCTTCGAGGGATTGGCGGTCATCGAGGCTGAGCACTTCTTGCATCACCCACAGGGCGACTTCGCGCTGTTTGGCCTGTCGGGAGTGGTTGCGGCGGAAGACTCCGGCGTGGTCGGCGGCGCGGATGGTGTGGGCGACGAGGTCGTCGAGGTGCAGGGGATCGTCGGGATCGGGGCAGCCCTGTTTCAGGGCTTGTGTCATCAGGCGCCGGTGTTGGATGCGGGTGTAGGAGTCCTCGAGATAGGGGGCGAAGTAGGCGGCGGCCTGCCGGCTGTCGCTGAAGAACAGCAGCTTGCGGCCCTGCCCGGGAAGGGCGGCGGCGGGGCCGTCGGATGCCGGTGGCAGCGCCTGGTAGAGGGCGGTGCCCAGGACGGCGGCCGCGGCCTCGTTGCCGGCCTCGAAGAGGCGGATCATGCCGTGGCCGCGCGCGCCGCAGGCCAGGCAGGCTGCCGGGGTGCCTTCGTGGGTGTCGAGTTGGTGGACGCGGCGCAGCTCGCTTCGCTCGCAGTCGGGGGCCGTGCAGGCTGTCGTCGTCGCGGGGTGCAGGGTCGCGCAGCGGGTGCACAGTCTGCGCTCCTTGAGGCCGCCCTTGGCGCTGTCGCCGAGCGTTTCGTCGTCCTCGTCGGCACCGGCGCCCGAGCTGTCCGCGTCCAGGAGCAGCCAGGTGTGGGGGCTATCGGGGGACTTGCGGTGCGCGAGGCGGCTGCGGGCTTGCTGGCCGGTGAGGGTGCCGTGTAGGTGGACGGCGCCGCAGCGGCGGCAGGCGCCCAGCTCGAAGGAGGGGCGGACGCAGTGGGGGCAGGTCTCGTGGCGGGCCAGGTCGAGGTGGGGGCCGGCCGGGTTCAGGCAGGTGAAGGCACCTTCGGTGGCGCGCGCGAAGAGGTGGTAGCGGGCGGAGAGCACCGGGGCGCCGTCGGTGTCGGTGATCTGGCTGGCGAGCTGGATGAGTGCAGTGACGGCAGCGGGCCCAGCAACATCGCCGGGGAAGACGGTCTGCGCGATCTCGCCGACGGGGCGAGGGCCTTCGGCCAGGGCCCGGCGCAGAGCCGCTGTAGCGGCCTCGCAGGCCAAGGCCGCGGCCGGGGTGGTGTCTGGGGGCAGGCCGTGCCTGCGCGCGACAGAAGCAATCTCGGCTCCGGGATCGGCCGCGCTGGCCAGGCGCACGTATTCGGTGGTCGGCAACGGCCCCCAGTGCGGGCCTTGGGGTGCCTGCACCCGGGTGGCGGTGACCAGGTCCTGTGCGGCCGGATCGCTGGCATCCCAGTGGAAGGGGACGTCGAAGAGGGCTTGGGCGAAGGCGGTGACGGCGGCCGGGTTCTCCTCCGCGCCGACGGTGGCGCTGGTGGCGATGGCCTGGATGTCGCGTCCCTGGCCCACGCGGTCTGTCAAACGGCGCAGCAGCATGGCCAGTTCGGCGCCGCGCGCGCCGTCGTAGACGTGGGCCTCGTCGACGACGATGTACCGCCAGCCGCCCGCATGGTCTCCTTCGAAGAGGTCCATGTCCTGGGGTCGCAGCAGCAGGTACTCCAGCATGGCGTAGTTGGTGAGCAGGATGTGGGGCGGGGTGGCGCGCATTTCGCGGCGGCTGAGCAGTTCGTTGGGCAGGCGTGGCTCGCCCGGGTTGAGCTGCTCGAAGGTGTCAGCGGCGCGCTGCGGATCGTCCTTGGTATCGCCGGTGTAGCGGCCAAAGGTGATGTGGGGAGAGGCGGCGAGCAGCCTGCGCAGGCGCTTCATTTGGTCGTTGGCCAGGGCGTTCATCGGATACAGCAGCAGGGCACGGACGCCAGGGCCCAAGGTGCCGCGGGCGTGTTCGACGGCGAGGGTGTTGAGGATCGGCAAAAGGAAGCTCTCGGTCTTGCCGGAGCCTGTGCCGGTAGCAACAACGAGGTTGCGTCCGGCCACGGCCTTGCGCAGCGCCTGCTCCTGGTGCCGGTACAGGGGGCGGTCGGCGGGCAAGGCGGGACCGGTCAGCTGCCGGAACGCGGGATCGAGCACGCCCTCGGCGATGAGTTCGTTCAAGGTGGCACCCGGTGCGTAGGCGGGGGTGGCCTCAAGGAGGGGACCCTTGGTGAGCAGCGGGCTGGTGTCGATGGCGTGGGCAAGGGCTTCAGCCAGGTGGGGCTCGCGCAGGGGCAACAGGGAACGTAGATAACGGCGGTAGGTGTCGTTGATCAGCGCGGAGGTGGCGAGCGGGTCGAGGCTGTGCACTATCGGGCTCCGGGACGGCGGCGAGTGGGACGGGGTGGCTTGGTGAACCGGCGCTCGGCCGGCGCGGCTTCGGCTACGGCAACGGGGTGTGTCTGGGCCGCATTTCAGCCGGTGCGGTGCACGGTCTCCGCGGTAACTAGGCATTCCGCGAGGGCGAGGTCGACGGCGGTGAGGTCGGGCGCGTGGGAGGCGACGGATGTCCACAATGGGCGCAGTTGCTGCTCCAGTTTGGCAGCCCGCACGTCTCCTGCGGCGGCAAGCCGGGCAATCAGCGCGCAGCCCAGGGAGAGTTGAGGTACCCGCATCCAGGCCTCATCGAGGCCGCGCAGCACACCGGGCCGTCGGTTGTGGAAGGCCTGGGCTAGGACGCTGTGTCCGTCCTTGAGGAAGAGCGCGATGGCCTCCAGCCAGTCGTCGCACTCCTCGCGCACGGCGTAGTACTGCAAAGTGCGGCGGTTGCCAAACGCCTGCCAGGCCGCCTCGGCCCGGGTGTCCGCGTCCAGGAGTCCCCGGGGTACGACACGGGCCGTACGCCACATGGCCTTCTGCTGGATCTCGGGAAGCTGGTCCAGGGCGCGGGCGTGGGCATCGAACCGGCCGACCGTGCCACTGGGATCTTCACGGCCGCCCAGCAGCGACGTTCCACCGTCGCCTAGGAACTGCCCTACCTCGGAAAGGAGTTCCTCCTCCTGCGGGTACAGCTCGCTGGTGTCGTAGGCGGGGTCGCCGGACAGGTAGGGCAGTAGCGGCGCGGTCAGCAGCAGTGCGCACAAGGGAGCCCGCCGCCACACAGGGCGTACGCCGGCCGGGTCCGCCACCTCCCGGATGCGCAGGGCGGCCAGCCCGCTGCCCACCAGCGCGGCGGCCAACTCGCCGGAGCGCAGAAAGCTGTCGGCCGCCCCCATGAGGGCGTCACCTCCGGCGTCCCCCAAGGCTTTCAGGCACTCCCTGGGTGCGGTCTCCTTCGCTCCGCACGCCTGCAGATCGCGTCCGTGGGCGGCCACGATCCACTGGTAGGGGATCGCCTCGGTGCCGCGAGGCAGCGTTCCACGTCCCGCTAGGTAGGCCGTGGTCCTCGCCGCGGCTGTGTCGATGCCGGTGGACATCCACGGCACACGGCGCAGCACCAGGGTGTCGCGCTCACGCAGGCTCGGCCAGCCTGGCGCGGCGCCGGGCGTGGGGGTTCCTGCCCGCAGGCTCACGACGAGGGGGCCGGCCGAACGCCAGGCGGCAGGCAGCGGAATGCGCCCGCTGGGGTCGACAGCCACGGTCAAGGGGTGCTCCCAGGGGGCGAACACCGCGTGCACATGTGCGGTTAGCTCACCCGGGTGGCGTAGGTGCCGCACCATCAGTCCGGTGCCGTCCGCTACGACGTCTTCCGCGATGGGCTGCGTACGCACGGTCCCTA
The DNA here is from genome assembly GCF_044456925.1 of Streptomyces sp. NPDC050743. Classification (NCBI taxonomy): domain Bacteria; kingdom Bacillati; phylum Actinomycetota; class Actinomycetes; order Kitasatosporales; family Streptomycetaceae; genus Streptomyces; species Streptomyces sp. NPDC050743. The sequence goes on along the minus strand of NZ_JBITGJ010000065.1, from coordinate 8,339 downwards.
CAAGGATGCTCTGTCCCGCGACCAGCAGCCGCATCTCCGCCTTGACACAGTCGCGCACGGTGTCCGCAAGGGCAGCCAGGGCATAGCGCAGGTCACCCTTGCGGGTACGGGTGCGGCGTTCCGGCCGCAGGGTGTGCAGGGTCGCGCCCTCGACGACCAGCGCCAGTTCGGGTGTCACGGCGACGGCCTGCTCCGGCAGGCGCACGGTCAGGGCGCTGTCCCGCGCCAGATCGGCTGCGTCGATGTCGAGCGGCCGAATGGACCAGGTAAGGGGGTGTCCGTCGAGTTCCAGGCGGACTTCGGAGTGTGGGATGAGCGCCTGGACGTCGAACATCCGGGCCCCATGACGCACTACGAGTGCCTTGGCGATCTCATACGGGGCGAACGACACCGCGCTCTGGGAGACGGTGACCGCTGCACTGGTACGCAGGTCCAGTCGGGCGGGCACCAGTCCTCCGTGCGGGGCGAGTAGACGCCACTCGGCGGACGGTTGCGCTGTGATGCCCTCGGCGAGGAAAGCGGTCAGTCGGCGCCGACCCCGCCGCTGGTCGGGGCGGTAGACGAGCACCTCGTAGGGGCCAAGCAGCGGGCCAGGCACGTCCTGCCAAGGGTCGACAAGCGCGCCGGGGCTGCCGGTGAGGCGGGCGAGAGGGTCCTCGTGGCCCGGGCGGCGCACCTCGATGCGCCAGTGGCGTGTATCCGGCTCGCCCGGTCGGCGCGCCAGCCGCAGTGCGGGTGGACGGTTCCACACCGGCGCTCCGCCGGTATCGGTGAGGTAGGGCAGCGTCGTGCCGCCTTCCCAGCCGAGCGAGCGTCCTGCCGCCACGTCCAGCCAGCGGCCAGGGGCCCCTTCGCAGGCCCGCAGCCGGGTCACGCCGGCCAAAGACGCCTTGCTCAGCGTCCACCCGCTCCACCCGTACGGGGTGGGCAGCTCAACGGCTCCTACAGGGGCGCCCTCTGTCTCCAGGGCGCCCACGTGCAGCAGGTACGTCTCGGCTGCGGGTAGGGGCTCCTCAAGGGGAATCCGCTGGCCGTCGGCGGCGAAGGCCAGCAGAACCGTGTCTGGATCGACGACGCTCGATACGTGGATGGTTCCCGTCGGGTCGGTGGCCTCGACGCGACGCAGGGGGCCGGGCAGAACCCAGTGCGGCGGGCGAGCGGTAAAGGACTCGGCTTCGGCCGCCAACTGCCAGACGGATCCCTCCGGGCCACCGGGCAGGGTCAGCAGAACGCTGCCCCCTCCAGGCCCCAGACGCAGCTCCGGAGGAGTGGGAGCGGCCCCGGGCGCGGCCTCGCCCGGCGGTGCGATCCCCCAGTCCGTGGCGGTGGTCGGGGGACTCCAGGTCCAGCCCAGGATGCGGGCCGCCTCCCGCGCGGCCCACACCCATTCTCCGGCGGTTGCCGCGGCGTCCGTGGCGACCCTGCTACGCCCGAATTCCGGGCGCTGCGCAAGGACATGGGTCCGCGCCTGGGAAACCAACTGGGCGATATCTGGTGTCTCGCTCTGTGCGCCCAGTGCCACAGCGTGGATCGTGCAGGCGGGCCAGCGCGTGAAGACGGTGTCGGCCGGCAGGTCACAGTGGTCGGCGAGCAGTCGGTAGGCCACCAGGGCCTCCAGGACGAGCGTGGTACGCCTGACGGCATCCTGCGTCCCGCCGACGGCTGATGGCTCCCCCGCCTCTCGCCACGCCCGCTCGCAGTCGTCCAACAGCTGTGTGGGATCCACCAGCATGTTTCCCCTCCCCCGGCCCGGACCGTACTCCTTGCAGTCCAGACGACCGAAGTTTACCGTTCTACCATTCCTTCACATAATGGCCACAGGGAATCCGTGGGTCAGGGGTCGCACTCCCGGTCCGCTGTGCCCGGGCACGGCCCCATCAGAAGGCGGCAGCCTCCGGAGCGTGACCGGTTGTCAGTGGTGGGTGGTCCAATGCAACAGGGGTTGTAGCACTGCCGTTCAGCACATGGGGGCACGTCGATGACGACGGATATCGGGGTCAAAACGTCGACCGCTCTACACGCCGCGCTTGTGGCAGCGGCAGGACCACAGCGGACCTTGACGCTGATGGCCTTGCGGGGACTGCTGGTGGGCGCGGACAAGACGGTGCTCGTTGAGGCGCTGAGCCAGATCGTGCGGGAGGGGGTCACGCTCCCACCCACCGTAGCGGCCGCGTTCGGCCTCCAGGCCACCCCGCAGCCGCCCTCCCAGCCGGAACGCCCCACGCCCACGCGCACCCGGGACGAACCGTCTGGCCGGACAGGACTTCCCGCCGTGCCGAACCAGAAAGTACCCGGGCCGCACTTCACCATCGAGCTAGGCCCGGACAGCCGGCTGGACTTGACCACGCTGACGCTCCATACCCTGCTCCCGGACCCTCTCCCGGCCGGGTGGCAGGCAAGAGCGGTGCAGACCCTTGCGCCCCCGTCCGCCGAGCCCAAGCCGAAGCCCACGCCTGCCGGTCCCGCCGAGCCCACGCCTGCGGTGCACACGGCGTCGGCCCGCACTGACTGCGTCGCTGCTGACGCGGCTTTTGACGACTCCTCCGCCCGCCAGCCTGTGTTCAACTCGCTGAAGTACTACCGCAAGTCGATCGGGAAGTACCCGCTGCTCTCCCGACAACAGGAGGCAGCACTGGCCCAGGCCATCGAGGCGGGACTGCTGGCGCGGGAGAAATTGGAAGCGTCCGATCGAAAGATCGCCCCCAGGATGCGCCGCGACCTGCAGCAGGTCGCCCGGCTCGGGGAGCAGGCCTTCACAGAGTTCGCTCAGGCGAATCTCCGGCTGGTGATGAGTGTCGCCACCAGATACGCCGGGCGCGGGCTGGGCCTATTGGACCTGGTCCAGGAGGGCAACATCGGCATGCTCCACGCGATCGAGATGTTCGACCACCGCAAGGGCTTCAAATTCTCGACCTATGCGGTGCAGTGGATTCGCCAGGCAATCCGGCGGGCTCTTGCTGACCACAGCCGCACCATCCGGCTCCCGGTGCACGCGCACGAAACCCTCGCTGTGCTGCACAAGGCGGCGCGGGAGCTAGGGTATGACGCGCCAGCCGAGGCCCTGCCGGCCGTGGCCGCCCACGCAGGAGTGGCGCTGGACAAGGCGGAGGACCTGCTCTCGCAGGTGCGCCGGACCATCCCCCTGGAAGAACTGGCCGAGGCGATCGGCGACGACGCCGTACACGAGGAAGCCGACCGCACCCTCCGCGGACCGCATTGGTCCGAACCAGCCAACTACTACCGGAATCTCTCCCCCGACGAGGTTCACACGCTGCTCGACCGCCTGCCGATGAGGGAGCATCGAGTGCTCGCCTTGCGACACGGGCTTGAGGGGAGCCCCGCGCTGACGCTTGAAGCGATAGGCCAAGTCCTGGGGGTCACCGGAGAGGCCGTGCGTCAGATCGAATCCAAAGCCGAAGTGAAGCTGCGTGACGCGATCATGGAATACCAAAACCCTCCGATCGTCGCTCAGCCGGCTCTGGCGACCACGTCGCGCGCAGCCTCCCCGTGCCCTGCCGCGGGCCCCCTCGACGTGCCCAGTGTTCGCCGAAAGGTCCACGCCTCCGGCCACATCATGGTGGCCCGACAGACGATCAAGGTGGGCGCGGCGTTCAGCGGGGAGCACGTCACAGTCCTGCTGGAGGACGACTGCTTCCGAGTGCTGCATGAGGGACGCCAGATCGCGACCGTTCGCCGACGCCACCACACCGGCATCGGCAAAATCTACGGAACCTCGGACTGAGTTACCTGCAGGGGGGATGCGGATGCGGTTCAGGGTGGTGCCTCATGCTGAGAGGATCCCGAAGAGGTCGAACGGTGCTGCGCCCCGTGGACCGCTATCACATGCCGCGCCCCTGGCCGAACGCCGCAGTGGGGTCAGAGGCTCCCGGAGACCAACCGGCCGCCCCAATCGGGGCGGGCAGCCACACTTCCCGGCCGCTACCACAGCGTGTCTGCTGTGTCGTCTCCCAGTGCGGAATCCACGTGGGCGTGAAAGGCTGCTTCTGCGAGGAGGCCGGGGGTCGCTGCGTAGGCAGCAGCCGCCGAAATGGGTTGGCCAGTGATCTCGATGATGCGGTTCAGGACCGCGACAACTGCCGCTTTAGTATGACCGACTGGCCCACTTACGTCGTGGGGATGGAGTACGGGCAGCGGATCCTCACGGACCCGGATGAGCGTGTACCCAGCAGCGCGAATGGCGTCAGACTTGCGCCTGTCTCGAGCCTCGGAACCGGGCCGGGCGTGCCAGTAGCGGCCATCGAACTCGACGACGACACGGAGCGCGGGAATGAGGATGTCCACCTCCCAGCGCCTGCCACCCGCAGTCAGCTTGGCGCCGGTCGGCTGAGTGTCCGGGAGCAGGGCCTGGAGTTCGAAGCCGAGCGCGAGTTGCCGGCGGGACACGCGAGATAGGCGGCAGTGGGGGCAGCCTGAGCGCAATGGGCCGGTCCGGGCAGAGCAGGAGGTGGTCCACACGTGCAGAGAGTTTCGACGGCAGCGCCAGGTAATGCGGCGGCTGCTGGACACGGTGACCTGCCACGATGTGAGGCCGTCGTTGAGACTCGGGACGAGTTCGGCTGCGACATCCGGGGCGCGGGCCGCTAGCGCGTTGGTAACCGAGACCAGATGGCCGGCGCAGCATGGGCACCCGCTGCCAAGGGTGGTGCGGACAGACGGCGCGGCTTGCCATCGGTGGTCGGGGCCTGCGGGGCACGCCCACCAGACTTTGGCGCGTGACCGGCCGGAGACCGTGCCGGGGGTCAGCGGAGCATTGCGATCCAGGTCGAACTGGGCCGCAACGTCGGGATACAGGGACAGACGGTTGGTGACTGACGCCCGTCGGCCGGCGCAGAAGGGACAGCCGTTACCCGTGGCCGTGCGGTGCACCACAGGTGAAGACCAGACATGATCGGGACCCTCCGGACAACGCCAGGTGACTACCTGGCGCGTCCCGGCGAGGACTTCCTCGGACGTCAGTCCATCATTGAGTGCCGGATCAAGCTCGGCGGCGAGCTCGGGATGACGCGCGGCCAGACTGTTGGTGACCGACAGCTGGTATCCGGAACAGTAAGGGCAGCCCGTTGGATTTGATGCGCTGGTCCGAGCACAGACGGCGGCCTGCCACCGATGGTCCGGGCCAGCAGAGCAACGCCACCACACCACACGCTTGGAGCCGTATGAGACCTGCCCGGGATCAACACCCTCGTTGCGGTCGAAGTCGAACTCCGCCGCCACGCGCGGGTGTGTCACCGCCAGCGAACGCAACATGGGATCGAGCCGATTGCCGGAACACCACGGACAACCGGCAGGCCGCGGCTTCGTCTTCGTGCGGGTGTGCACCGCCGCCTGCCACAGATGCGCAGGATCGGCAGCACAGCGCCACCACACGCGCGCATGGCTGCCCGGCAGCAGCTCCTCCGCCCGCAACCCATCGTTGAGGGTGACATCGAGCTCGGCCGCGACAGCCGGGTGCAGCACGGCAAGGTTACGGCCGGCGCTCGGCCGCTTCCCGGCGCAATACGGGCAACCATGCCCCAGCACGCCCCGGTTGTATGGAGACGCCTCCCACCGGTGATCCGCACCCCGCGGGCACACCCACGCCACTTTCCCTCGGCGCCGCAACGACACTAGATGCGCCGGGCCCGCCTCCTCAGCCAGCTGCACCGCAAGCTCCGGACGGTCCGCCACCGTCTCATCCACCCTGTGCCCCCTCCTCCGTTTGCGAGGAGGGCAGCATGGCGTACGCCACTGACAACGACCGCCGCGCTGGCTCCCGTACACGGTCACTGTCTACGGGATCACCAACCTTGCTCTGGAGACGGCCCTTTGTTGCGAAACGGCCACTGCCATCCTGCAAGACCGAAGCAGAGCTCTTCGCTCAACGGGCACAGGAGCCCTGGGCGTTGCGGCCAGCCCGCCCGTCACCCGCATAGGCCCAGACTGAGCTGACGCAGCTTGGTCGCTGGAGGGCAGAGCGGAGCGTCAGCCCCACAGCCCGAAAGACCGATGCGTAACTCCCGGGTTACTGTAGATTCTTGCTATGGCCACGAGTAAAGTGATCGAGAACCCGGAGTCACACTTCTCCGCAGTGCTGGTGGGCGCAGCAAAGTTGCCGGGCGTGCGCATCAATAGGGACGCATACCTCCGAAAGGCGCTGGCTCGCTATTGCTCCGAGGACGACATCCGCAGAGCGATCGAAGAAACTCCTGCAGCGGCGGGTATCCCTCTCGAAGTTCTGGACAAAGCGGCCAACGACTCCATCGGCTACGAAACCACCAAGGCCAGCGCACTCTCCGCGGCTGCTGGGATACCTGGCTTCATCGCCCTTCCCGCCACTGTGCCCGCCGATGTGGCCCAATACTTCGGCCACATGCTACGTATCGCGCAGAAACTGGCCTACCTCTACGGCTGGCCCGATCTGTTCTCGGGCGACAGCGATGACCTCGATGACGCGACCAAGGGAGTGCTCACGCTCTTCTTTGGCGTGATGTTCGGCACCCAGTCTGCGAACGCTGCCGTGGGCAAGGTCGCGGGGATGATGTCGAAGCAGGTCGCCAAGAAGCTACCCCAGAAGGCACTCACCCAAGGCGTCATCTACCCAATAGTCAAAAAAGTCGCAGGCTACCTCGGCGTTCAGATGACGAAGCAAACCTTCGCAAAGACCGTCTCAAAGGCCATCCCTGTCGTCGGGGCCGTTGTATCTGGCGGACTCACTCTTGCGACCTACCTTCCTATGGCCAAAAGGCTGAAGAAGCACCTCTCAAGCTTGGAGCTGACGAAGCCAACACACCAAGTTGTAGATGGGGAAGTCGTGCAAGTTCACGAGCCCTCCGCCACGGAACACGCTGAGCAGCATGATGCAGATGTCACTGCCATCGAGCTAGAGAATCCTCACTCCTCTTAGCTCACCGACCTTCCAGTGTCAGCGGTGGCCGTCTCCACGACGGCCACGATCCGCCCTCGCGCAACCTCAGTCGCAAATCGCGGTGTCGATCCGGCCGCTGAGCTCCCTCCATGATGCAAGCAACTGATCGAGGACGCATTCGGTGAGGCCTTCAACCAGATTCCCGCCGCCGGGTGGCGGAGCGATCTCGGCGTACTGTAGGTAGAGCCATCTGTTCGCCCAGGCCTTGCCCGAGAGTGGACTGAGAGCGGCGTACACGGCTTGGTCGGGAACGAATATGCCGATAAATGGCCGAAGTTCGGTTTTGAAGACGTCGATGGCCGGCTCAGGCTCACCGGCCTTGCGCAGACGATAGCCAAAGCCGACACCAGCCCGCGGCCGGCCGTCCGCGGTGAGCCAGTTCCGCCGTGCCAGAACCACTGCCTGCTCCGGGTAAGGCGGCCTGCCCGGGCGTCTTTCCGATTGGTACGCGTACGGCTCCTGGAGAACCTCCACGTCGGCGCCCAGCTTCAACTCCGCCACGATCTGCTCCAGGCGACCTGGCAGAGCCTCCGTCAGGCGTTCCAGGACCCGTGCAGAGGCTGCTTCGGCTTCCTTCATGGCCATTCCGTGGGTCAGCCACAGACGCGCCGCGTCGTCGTCCAGCGCAGTCATCCGATTCATCCTTTGCAGCGTCGCCAGGTAGTCACAGGCAGCAGTCCGCGCAGCGTGACCGTCGGCGCTGGCAGGGCGCGGCGCGCTGCGCAGCGCCGCTTTCAGGTCCTCGGCCAACTGACTCAAGGTCATCGGATGGAATCGCTCCGAGAGAGGAAGACTGCCGTGCAGCGTGAGGAACACGAACACCGGTGTCGCCTCGTGGGCGTAGCCGTCGGCCAGCCGCTCTGTTTGCCGGCGGCCTTCCGTCGCGTGCACTTTGAGTTCGATGACCAAGGTGCACACCTCGGTTCTGATCACGATGTCGGCCCGGGTGCCGGGCGGCTGCTCCACTTCCTGTAGAACCTCCGCCTCGGCCAGTGCCTGCGCCCGAAGATCCCTATGCCCGGCTCGCCTCAGCATGGAGGTGAGCAGCCGTTCTCCGAGCTGGTGGGGCTGCGAAGGGTCGAGGAGCCAGGCGATCACTTTCTGATGGTGTCGTTCCAGATCCGCAAGCCCGAGGACCTCCAACGCGGTCGCCCTTCCCGGCCCTCCAAGCCCCGCATTCCCGAGTCGGCGCAGTTCCCTCTCGAGCCAACCCCAATCGGGATGGCTTCCTATGGCCGCCATGTCCCCCCTGACGTCTGACAAGACTCTCGGCTGTACAGGCCACATCGCCGCGGAACGGGCTCTCGACCAAGTCCTCGCTGAAGTTCCCCCCGCGAACTGGACAGCGGGTGTTTACGCTGCCGGGACGAGGTTCTGCCTGAGCAAGGATCTCGTTTCGAGCGGGGTGACGTAC
>NZ_JBITGJ010000064.1:0-48650 GCF_044456925.1 Streptomyces sp. NPDC050743 | reverse complement strand
CTCACCGACGATCAGTTCGCGAAGATGTGGAACCCGCTGCTGGACGAGGGGAAGATCGGACAGACGCTGCTGACCGCCTGGATCGCCAAGGAAAGCCTGCGCACCCTCCTCGCTCTGGCCCGCACCGGCGCCGACCGCCACCGCATTGGCCGGGCCCGCTACAAGTTCCTCACCTGGTGCGCGGACGCCGACATCCCCGAAGTGCGTACCCTCGCCACCACCGTGGACCGCTGGTGGAACGAGATCGCCGCGTTCATCGACACCGGACACAGCAACGCCAAAAGCGAGGGCATCAACCGCGTGATCAAGCTCGTCGCCCGCGCCGCCTTCGGGTTCCGCAACGCTACGAACCAGCGGCTACGCACACGCTGCGTCACCACCCGCCGAGCCCGCGGATACCTCCGCACCGCTCAACTTTGAAGACCCCAGATGGGTCGGCGCCTGCGTGGCTGTGTATGCCAGAGCGGGTTCTGGTCCAACTTCCGGGCTCTGTTGCGGATTTGGTAACGCGTGACGATCACGAGCAGGTGCGCATGGTCGTCGGGTTCGCCGGCCGGGGCCACCCGCTCCCAGGTGCCGTCGACGGCCCACATCCGCAGCCGGTTGTAGACGCCGCGCCAGCTTCCGTACTCCTCCGGCAGGCGCACACCCACTGCGTTTCCGTCTGGAACTTGAAGGCGATCGCGTCGATCACCTCCCGGTGATCCCTCCAGCGACCACCCCGCATCGGCGTCCGGTCCGGGAGCAACGGCTCGATCCGTGCCCACTGCGCATCAGTCAACGACGCACCGGACCAACGAACCGATGATCTAAGCGAAACACCCTAGTCGGCCGCGGTCTGCCGGGCGGGTTGTGTCTCCAGGACCTTTTCCACCGTCAGAGTTCCGGTGCCCGTGCCGAGAAGCCATACCGCGAAGGTGATCCCCTGGGGCCGGACCTCCCCGTCGTGGGTGCACCACATAGGGGCGGTGGCGTCGCGGAAGTCGGCGAGCGACCAGATGGTGCAGCCCCAGTCGTAGAGCAGGACCAAACCGGCCGGGATCGCGCCGGTCGGGTCCGGGGATCCTGGTACAGCTTCGAGCCCTCCGTTGGCCACCTTGGTGTACAGGCGCCGCGGCAACAAGGGCAGCGGGAACCCGATGACCGCCTCCGCCTCGGCGAGGGCATGCGGCGTCGCGGGTGGCGGCAAGACCCGTCCGAGCACCTGTCGCCGCACCGCCTCCACGACTTCGTCATCCGTCACCACGGCCCTGTAACCGCTGGGCGCGGCGGCCCGATTGTCAGTGGTCGCCCTTACGGTTCGATCAGTGAGGACCTGCCGGAACGGCCGCGGGTCCGTCCTGGGGAGGGGTCTGCCATGACCACGGCGTCCGCGGTGTCGACGACGTATCTGGAGCTGTCGCAGGAGGGCGGCGGCGCCCACAAGTTCTACGAGGTGACCGTCGACGAAACCGTGGTGACGGTGCGGTACGGCAGGATCGGCGCCGCCGGGCAGACCCAGACGACGACCTTCCCGACCGCCGAGAAGGCCAGGGCGGCTGCCGCGAAGAAGGTGGGGGAGAAGGTCCGCAAGGGATACGCCCCGGCGGTCCAGGGCCGGCGCGCCCCGCGTCCGGTGACCCGGCGCCAGGTCGTCTCGGCCCCGTCCACCGCGCGGGCGGTGGCGCCCGTGCTGTGGCGGTTCCGCACCGGCTCGGCCGCCTTCGGCATCCATGTCGACGACGAGCAGTGCTGGGTCGGCAACCAGGCGGGTGACGTCTACACCCTGGGCCACGACGGCGCCGTCCTCGCCCGGTTCGGCCTGCCGGACGGGGTGAAGTGCCTGGTCGCCGACGACTTCTGGATCTACGCGGGCTGTGACGACGGCAAGGTCTACGACCTCTCCTCCAAGCTGCCCTTCGCCGCGTACGACATAGCCGCCGACGTCGACATCTTCTGGCTCGACATCCACGAGGGCATCCTGAACGTCTCGGACCGCGACGGCCGGCTCACCGTCATCGACCACGAGGACGAACACCAGTGGGCCCGCCGCAGCCAGGGCGAACACGCCTGGATGGTGCGCGCCGACGACCGCGCGGTCTACCACGGCCACCACCGGGGCGTCACCGCCTACGCACCCGACGGCAGCGGCGAGTTGTGGCACACGGCCACCCGGGGCAGCGTGCTGTTCGGCTGGCAGGAGGACGACGCCGTGTACGCGGGCACCGGTCACCGCGTGGTCCAGCGGCTGTCGAAGGCGACCGGCGCCATCGAGGCGACGTACGCCTGCGACAGCGCGGTCTACTCCTGCGCCACGTCCCCCGGCGGTCGGTTCGTCTTCGCCGGGGACGCCGCGTCGTCCGTCTACTGCTTCGACCAGGACGGCACGCGCCTGTGGAAGCTCGGCACGGGCGGCGGCTCGGCGCTGTCGATGCAGTACCGCGACGAGCGGCTGTACCTGGTGACCACCGACGGCTCGCTGGTGTGCGTCGACGCGAGCGAGACGGCCATCGCCGCGGCCCAGCAGGGCACGGTGCCGGTGGCGCGGGACGTCAAGCTCGCCGCGGCCCTGCCGACGTACCAACCCGCCACCGCCGCCACCGCCGTGGCCACGGTCACTCAGGCTCCCGCCGGAGCCGTCGTGGTCGAGTGCGTGCAGGACGGCGGCCGCCTCCGGGTGCATGTCGTGTCCGAGGGCTACGACACCTCCTGGAAGGTCCAGTTCCCGCGGGCGATACGGGAGCCGGGCGCCCGCTACGTCGTGGACGCCCTGCACCCGGCCGCAGGCGGTTTCTACCGCGTCCGCGGCGACATCCGCCGCCTGCTGTGACGCCCTCGGCAACTGCCGCTCGCTGCCCTGGCATTGAGGGTGCTTGTGCTTTCCGGCACAGCCGGACGCAAGCCCTCAGGGCCGTGCGCTCGCCGCCTCCGCCAGCACCTCCCGCGCCACGGAGAGCACCTCGGCACGGTCCTCCGGTACCAGTCCGATGCGGGTACGGCGGTCCAGGAGATCCGACTCGTCCAGCGCGCCCTCGTGCCGTACCGCCCAGAGCAGTTCCGCGCGGGTCACCGGGTGGCCCGGCAGGAGCCGCTCGGCCAGCGCGGGGTTCTCGGCCGCGAGGGCGTGGACGGCCTCGGCCTCGGTGCCGTAGCGGCGGACCAGGCGCGACGGCGCGGACAGGGTGCGCAGCCGGGCGGGTGCGGCGGCGCCGACCAGGGGCAGCGCGGCGGTGGGGGAGGGCGGGGCGGGAAGACCCCGGGCGGCGGCGGTGGCGGCGTCCACGGCGTCCTGGGCCATGCGCCGGTAGGTGGTGAGCTTGCCGCCGACGATCGTCGTGATGCCGTCGGGGGACGTCAGTACCGCGTGCCGGCGGGAGATGTCGGAGGTGCGGGCGGGCGAGCCGTCCCGGCCGTCGTGCCCGGAGGTGTCCAGCAGGGGGCGCAGTCCGGCGAAGGCGCCGACGACCTCCTCCCGGGCCACCGGCGTGTCCAGGACCGAGCCGAGCACGTCCAGCAGGAAGCCGATGTCGGTCTCCGGTACGTCCGGTACGTCCGGGATCCCGCCCTCGACCGGCTCGTCGGTGAGACCGACGTACACCCGGCCGTCGCCCTGGGGCAGGACCAGGACGAAGCGGTTGGTCTCGCCGGGGATGGGGATGTGCAGGCCGGCCGGCAGGGTGCCGAGCCGCTCCGAGCGCAGGACAAGGTGGGTGCCGCGGGAGGGCCGGATCCGGATGCCCTCGACCAGCTCGCCCGCCCACACTCCGGTCGCGTTGATGACCGCCCGGGCCCTGATCTCGCCTTCCTCGCCGGTGAGTTCGTCGCGGATCCGGGCGCCGGTGCCGGTCAGCTCCAGCACCCTGGTCCGGGTCAGCACCCGGGCGCCCCGCGCGGCGGCCGTCCTGGCCAGGGCGGTGACCAGCCGCGCGTCGTCGGTCACCTTGCCGTCCCAGGACAGCAGTCCGCCGCGCAGCCCGGCCGAGCGCACCGAGGGCGCCAGGTGCCGGGCCTCCGTCGCCGACAGCCGGCGCGGGGCGGGCAGGACCTGGCGCGGGGTCCGGGCGGCCAGCCGCAGCATGTCCCCGGCCCGGAACCCGGCCCACGCCAGCGAGGCCTGGGCCCGGGACACCAGCGGGGTGAGCGGCAGGACGAACGGCTGGGCGGCCACCAGGTGCGGGGCTGTCCGGGTCATCAGCACCCCGCGCTCGACCGCGCTCTCGTGCGCCACGTCGAACTGCGCGGAGGCCAGATAGCGCAGCCCGCCGTGGATGAGCTTCGAGCTCCAGCGGGAGGTGCCGAAGGCCAGGTCGTGGGCGTCCACCGCGACGACGTCGAGCCCGCGGGCCGCCGCGTCCAGCGCGGCTCCGGCCCCGGTGGCGCCGAGCCCGACGACCAGGACGTCGGCGACCCTGCCGTCGGCGGCCTCGGCCAGTTCCCGGCTCCGGCGGTGTGCGCTGAGGGACGAGCCGGCGTCGGCCCGGGTGTGGCTCATGGCGTGAGGGTCCTCTCCAGGAGGGTGCGCAACTCGCCGAGGAAGGCGGCGGAGTCGAGCTCCGGATCGTCCTCGTCGGTCATCGTGCGCAGGGACAGGGTGAAGGACTGCACCGTCAACAGCAGCGTGCGGGCCTGCCGTTCGACATGCCCGGGGCGCACGGAGCCGTCCGCGTGGCCGTCGCGCAGCCCATCGGCCAACAGTGCCAGCAGTGCCTCCTGGCTCGCTCCGCGCCGGTCGAGCACATAGGGGAGCAGCAGTTCCGGATCGACGTCGACGATCTTGCGGAACAGCGGGTGCGCCCGGAAGGTCTCGACGCCCGCGACCAGTCCGTCCACGATCCGGGTGCGGGTGTCCGTGCCGGAGGCGGGCTCGGGGATCGCCCGGGTGGCCACGTCGATCCACTCGCGGGTCATCAGATCGCCCACCAGGGTGCGCAGATCGGGCCAGCGCCGGTACAGCGTCATCCGCGAGACGCCGGCGCGGCGGGCCACGTCGGCGAGGGTGGTGCGGCGGACGCCGACGGCCAGCACACAGTCTCGTACGGCGTCGAGCACATGATCGTTGTCCGAACCGTTGTGACGAATAGGCGTCATGTGTCACAGTGTAACGCCCCGGGCGTCGGGCGAAGCGGACACCGTCGCCCCGGGCACGGCCCGCCGGCCGTCGCGCGAACCGAGCACACCGAGCACACCGACCTGTGAGGACGACCGTTCAATGGACATGCTGTGGAACGGCTGGGGCGACCCGGCCAAGGCGGCACCGCTGCCCGACTCGGTGACCGGACTGCTGCGCGACCTGCTCGGCGTCAAGCCCCGCACCACGGCCGCCCTCACCCTCGAGGACATCGAGCTGCCCGCCACCACGGCCGCCCCCGCCGCGCTCAAGGCGCTCGCCGAGGCAGTCGGCGGCGAGGACCACGTCCGCACCGACGGCGAGAGCCGCGTCCGTCACACCCGCGGCAAGTCCACCCCCGACCTGCTGCGCATCCGCGCCGGCGACTTCGCGGACGTCCCGCAGGCCGTGGTCCTGCCCGCCTCCCACGACGAGGTTCTCGCCGTACTGCACGCCTGCGCCGCCCACGGCCTCGCCGCGGTCCCCTTCGGCGGCGGCACCTCGGTGGTCGGCGGACTCGCCCCCCAGCGCACCGCGTTCATCGCCCTCGACCTGCGCCGCATGAACGGCCTGCTCGACCTGGACCCGGTCTCGCGCACCGCCGTGCTCCAGCCGGGTCTGCGCGCCCCCGAGGCCGAGGCCCTGCTCGCCGAACAGGGCTTCACCCTCGGCCACTTCCCCCAGTCCTTCGAGTGGGCCACCATTGGCGGCTTCGCCGCCGCCCGCTCCAGCGGACAGGCCTCCGCCGGATACGGCCGCTTCGACGAGATGGTCCTCGGCCTGACCCTCGCCACCCCCGAGGGCACCATCGAGACCGGCCGTGCCCCGCGCTCCGCCGCCGGACCCGACCTGCGCCAGCTGATCCTCGGCTCCGAGGGCGCCTTCGGCGTCATCACCTCCGTCACCGTACGGATCCGGCCGGTGCCGCAGGTGCGGATCTACGAGGGCTGGCGGTTCGCCTCCTTCGAGGAGGGCGCCGCCGCGCTGCGCAGGCTCGCCCAGGACGGACCCCGGCCGACCGTGCTGCGGCTGTCCGACGAGACCGAGACCCTCATCGGCCTGGCCCAACCGGAGGCCATCGGCGGCGACTTGTCGCAGAGCGGAGCGGGCTGCCTGGCCATCACCGGCTACGAGGGCACGGCCGAGGACACCGCACAGCGCCGGGAGCAGGCGGCGGCCGTCCTCACCGCCTGCGGCGGCACGCTCCTCGGCGCCGAACCGGGCGAACGCTGGGCCCACGGCCGCTTCTCGGCACCCTACCTGCGCGACGCTCTGCTCGACGTCGGCGCGTTCGCCGAGACCTTGGAGACCGCGGCCTTCTGGTCCCGCATCCCCGACCTCTACAAGGCCGTACGCACCGCGCTCACCGACACCCTCGCCGAGGCCGGCACCCCACCCCTGGTGATGTGCCACATCTCCCACGTCTACGAGAACGGCGCCTCCCTGTACTTCACCGTCGTCAGCGCCCAGGGCGAGGACCCGGTGGCCCACTGGACGCCCGCCAAGCACGCGGCCAACGAGGCCGTCCTGGCGGCCGGCGGCACCATCTCCCACCACCACGGGGTCGGCACCGACCACCGCGACTGGTACGTCCGCGAGGCCGGACCGCTCGGCATCTCGGCCCTGCGCGCCGTCAAGCGCCGCTTGGACCCCGAGGGCCTGCTCAACCCCGGCGTCCTGCTCCCCACCGACTGACCCGCTCCGACCGACCCCACCCGATCCGCCTGCTTCGGAGGCACACCGATGCGACAGTTCACCGCCGTCGTCAACCCCACCGCGGGCGGCTCCACCGGGGCGGCGACACTGCTGCACCTGGCCCGGCTGCTGCGCGAGGCCGGGGCAGAGCTGGAGACGGAGTACAGCCACAGCCTCGCCCACGCCCAGGACATCGCCCGCCGCGCCGGCGAGCGCGGCCGTATCGTCCTGGCCGTCGGCGGCGACGGCATCGCCGGTGGCATCGGCGGCGCGCTCAGCGGCACCGGAACCGTCCTCGGCCTGGTGCCCGCCGGACGCGGCAACGACTTCGCCCGCGCCCTGAAGCTGCCCGCCGATCCCGCCGCGCTCGCCGGCATCCTGCTGACCGCCGAGCCACGGCCGGTCGACACCATCGAGGTGGAGTCGGCGGTCCACCCGCGCACGGTCGTCCTGGGCAGCGTCTACGCCGGCGTCGACGCGGTGGCCAACCGGCACGCCAACCACGCCCGGCTGCTGCGCGGCTCCGCCTCCTACTACGCGGGCGGCCTGCGCGCCGTCACCACCTGGCGGGCGGCCGACTACCGCGTCACCGTCGACGGCGAGGAGCACACCCACCGCGGCTACACCGTCGTGGCCGCCAACTCCCCCTACTACGGCTCCGGTCGGCTCATCGCCCCCGACGCACGCGTCGACGACGGCCTGCTGGATGTGGTGCTGATCCGGGAGGCACCGCGCCGGCTGTTCTTCACCCTCATGAACGAGCTGAAGACGGGCGGTCATGTGCACCGCCCCGAGGTGCGCGTGCTGCGCGGCAGGGAACTGCGCATCGAGGCGAACAGGCCCGTCCCCTACGGCGCGGACGGCGAGGTCGACGCCACCCTGCCGGTCACGGTGCGGGTGCGACCCGGAGACCTGCCCATGCTGTACTGACCACTCGCTCGGCTGGGTAGGGGGAGGGCAACCCGGCCGGGCGCGCCGGGGGAGGGGTTGGTCGCTCATGACGCTGGAACCCGCCGAGGGTGTGGTGCAGGCGGTCGTGCTGTACGACGGACGGCTCCTGCTCGTGGACGACGGCGGCACTTGGGCACTGCCGTCCGGTACGCCCGGACCGGCCGAGCCGGCCGAGGCCACCTCGGCACGCGTCGTCTACGAACTCACCGGCTACCTCGTCGACGGCACGGAACCCCTGATCCCGCACGAGGGGACACCGGCGGACGCGGCGTCGGCGGTGGTGTGCCAGCTGCTGAGCGAGACCCCGTCGGACGGTGCGAGCCTCGCGCCGGAACAGGTGCACTGGGCGCCGATACCCGAGACCATCGACGTGGCACTCCCGGCGGTCGTGCACGAGTACCTTCAGGGACACACGCCCGTGTGACGGGCCTGCCGGTCAGCGGTCCGCCGCCGGGTCCGCCGTGCGCGCCAGGAACCGCTGCCGGTCGACGACCGCCCGGTCGATCTCACCCGTGGCCACCAGTCGGCCCGAACCGTCGACGGCCCGCACCACGAAGGTGAGCCGTCCGCCCGTGACGGCGGCGGAGGGTTCGGCGCTCACCTCCACCCGGCCGCCGACCGGCGTGGCCCGCAGATGCCGGACCCGCACCTCGGTGCCGACGGTGGTCTGGCCGGACTCGGTGAAGGACGCGGCGGCCCGCACAGTGGCCGCCTCCATCCACGCGATCAGCCGTGGCGTGGCGAGAACGGGCACGTCACCGCTGCCCACCCGCACCGCGGTGTCGGCGTCGGTCACCTCGTGGCGCATGCCCTCACGCTAGCGCCGGCGGGCCCGGCACACCGCACGACTCTGCCGTGGGTGAGGGCCGGGCGTGCTCTCGTTCGTCGGCCGGGACGGCAGGACCGGCTCACCTGCCCGGCAGTTCCACCACATCCACGCCCGCGCCGGCCGGCACGCCGCCCGGTGGAACCACCGCGAGGCCGTCCGCCAGGGCAAGGCCGCGCAGCATCGCCGGACCGTCGAACGGCAGCGGCGTCACCTCCTGCCCCGCCGTGAACACCGGCAGCAGCCGGGTGTCGCACGGATGCCCGGGCAGGGCGGAACCGGCCACCAGCCGGACCGGCTCGGCGCCGCGGTGCCCGCCGAGCCGGCGCAGCAGCGGCTCGGCCAGCGTGACCATGCCGGCCACCGCGGCGAGGGGGTTGCCGGGCAGCCCGACCAGCCGGCGCGCCCGGCCGTCGGCCGTGGCCGGCAGCTCGGCGAGCAGCATCGGGTGACCCGGCCGCACGGCCACAGAGTCCACGAGCAGCCGGGCGCCCACCGCCCGGAGCGTGTCGTGCAGGAAGTCCACCGGTCCGGCGGCGGTACTCCCCGTCGTGACCACGACATCGGCGGGCGAGCGGCCCACGGCCTCCCGGAGCGCGGCGAGGTCGTCGGCGAGCAGACGATGGCCGATCAGCTCGGCGCCACACGCCTGCAGCCACGGCGGCAGCAGCGGCCCGAGCGCGTCACGGACCCGCCCGCCGCGCGGCACGCCCCGCTGGAGCAACTCGTCACCGAGAACCAGCAGTTCGACGCTCGGCCGACGGTGCACCGTCAACCGGTCGTACCCCGCGGCCGCCGCCAGGCCCAGCACCCGCTCGGTCACCGTGGTGCCGGAGGGCAGCAGCGGCTCACCGGAGCGGCACTCCTGGCCGCGCGGCCGGATGTCGCGGCCTTGGGGCACCGGCGTGGGGGAGCGGTCGTACAGCAGGCCCCGCCCGGGGTCCGCCTCGCCGTGCTCGCGTCGCAGTACGGCGGTCGCGCCGGGAGGCACGGGGGCGCCGGTGGCGATGGGAACGGCCGAGTCCGGCGCAAGGGGCCCGGGTTCCCGGCCGGCGAGGACACCGGCGTCGCCGAGCCGCCACGGGCCCGGACCGGCCACGGCCCAGCCGTCCATCGCGGCGGTCGCGAACGGCGGCAGGTCGGTGAGCGCGACGAGCGGTTCGGCCAGTGCGTGGCCCAGCGCGTCGGTGAGGGTGCGGGGGACCGCGGGCAGCGGCCGCTCGGCGCAGGACCGGGCGATCGAGCGGGCCCGTTCCCAGGACCGCGCGGCCCGGAGCGAGTCCGGCTCGGCCCGCGGTCCGTGCGCTGCCGTGCCGTCGGCCGGGCGCGTCCGGGATGCCGTCATGCGGGTCATCGTTGGTGAGCCGTCCGAGGAAGTCAAAGAGGTACCGCTTGTCTGCCGATAGGCGGCGCTTATCTGATAACCCGCGCTTATCACGCCATCGAATACACCTCTTTGACGTGCCTTGGGAAAGAGGCGGATGCTGCCCCGCAGTGCCCATCGGAGAAAGAGGCAGACCGGACAATGAGCGGTATCGAGGACCCCGGCGACGATCTTTCGGTCACCCCGCCCAAGCGCTGGGCGACCGGTGTCCCGGCGGTGACGCACGCACTGGAGTACTCGCTGGGACAGACGACGGTACGACGCACCGCGCTGACCCTGCTGAACATCAACCAGGTCAAGGGATTCGACTGCCCGGGATGCGCCTGGCCCGAGCCGGCACCGGGAAAGCGGCACCTCAACGAATACTGCGAGAACGGCGCCAAGCACATCAGCGACGAAGCCACCTCGCGCCGCGTCACCGCCGAGTTCTTCCGCCGGCACTCGATCGCCGAACTGGACGCGAAGTCGGACTACTGGCTCAACCAGCAGGGCCGGCTGACCGAACCCATGATCAAGCGGCCCGGCGCCGAGCACTACGAACCGATCGGCTGGGACGAGGCGCTCGACGTGCTCGCCGGAGAACTCCGCCGGCTGGACTCCCCGGACGAGGCCCTCTTCTACACCTCCGGCCGGCTGAACAACGAGGCCGCCTTCCTGCTGCAGCTCTTCGCCCGCGCCTACGGCACCAACAACCTGCCCGACTGCTCCAACATGTGCCACGAGTCCAGCGGGTCCGCGCTGATGGAGACCCTGGGCATCGGCAAGGGCAGCGTCTCCCTGGACGACATCCACACCGCGGACCTCGTCTTCGTCGTCGGACAGAACCCGGGCACCAACCATCCGCGGATGCTGACCGCGCTGGAGGAGACCAAGCGCAACGGCGGCAAGGTCATCGCGGTGAACCCGCTGCCGGAGGCAGGGCTCATCCGCTTCAAGCACCCGCAGAAGGCGCGCGGAGTGGTCGGCCGGGGCACCGCCATCGCCGACCAGTTCCTGCAGATCCGCCCCGGCGGCGACCTCGCCCTCTTCCAGGCGCTGGGCCGGCTGCTGCTGGAGGCCGAGGACGAGCGCCCGGGCACCGTCCTCGACCACGCCTTCATCAGCGCCCACACCACCGGCTTCGCCGACTTCGCCGAGCACGCCCGGAAGGTCCCGTGGGAGGACATCCTCACCGCGACCGGGCTCACGCGCGAGGAGATCGAGCGCGTCCACGACCGGGTGCTGCAGAGCGAGAAGATCATCGTGTGCTGGGCCATGGGTCTCACCCAGCACAAGCACGGCGTCCCCACCATCCGCGAGGTGGTCAACTTCCTGCTGCTGCGCGGCAACATCGGCCGGCCGGGCGCCGGCGTGTGCCCGGTGCGGGGCCACAGCAACGTCCAGGGCGACCGCACGATGGGCATCTGGGAGCGCATGCCCCAGACGTTCCTCGACGCCCTGGGCCGGGAGTTCGGCTTCACCCCGCCCGCGAAGCACGGACTGGACTCGGTCGACGGCATCCGTGCCATGCGCGACGGCACCGCGAAGCTGTTCCTCGGCGTCGCCGGCAACTTCGTCCGGGCCACCCCCGACAGCCATGTCACCGAGGAGGCGATGCGGCGGTGCCGGCTCACCGCGCACATCTCCACCAAGCTCAACCGCTCCCACACGGTCTGCGGTGACACCGCCCTCATCCTGCCCACCCTCGGCCGCAGCGACCGCGACATCCAGGCGTCCGGCGAGCAGTTCATCACCGTCGAGGACTCCATGAGCGAGGTGCACGCCTCCCGCGGCCGCCTGACGCCTGCCTCCCCGCACCTGCTCAGCGAGGTCGCGATCATCAGCCGGCTGGCCCGCCGCACCCTCGGCGACACACCCGCCATCCCCTGGGAGGAGTTCGAGGCGGACTACGCCACCGTCCGCGACCGCATCTCCCGCGTCGTACCGGGCTTCGAGGACTTCAACGCCCGGGTGGCCAGGCCAGGCGGCTTCCGGCTGCCCAACCCGGTCAACCAGCGCGTCTTCCGCACCCCGAGCGGCAAGGCGGTCTTCACCGTCAACGAGTTCACGATGCCGGACATCCCCGAGGGCCATCTGCTGCTGCAGACACTGCGCTCCCACGACCAGTGGAACACCATCCCGTACGCGATGAACGACCGCTACCGCGGCATCCACAACGCCCGCCGCGTGGTGCTCGTCAACCCCGCCGACCTGGCCGCCCTCGGGTTCGCCGACCGCGACCGGGTGGACCTGGTCGCGGTCTGGCACGACGGGCTGGAACGCCGGGCGGAGGACTTCCGCGTCGTCGCCTACCCCGCCAGCCGCGGCTCCGCCGCCTCCTACTACCCCGAGACCAACGTCCTGGTGCCGCTGGACAGCGTCGCCGACATCAGCAACACCCCCACGTCCAAAGGGGTGTTGATCCGCCTGGAGCCCACGCGCGCAGTCGGCTGAGCAACCCGGGATCCCCAGGAGAGGAGTATGTCCATGGGGCGAGTGACGGTACGGCGGCGGGTGCTGCGGATCCGCGACGGAGCGCCCTCCGCGCGGCCGGACACCCTGGCCGCCGAGGAACCGATGGAGATACGGGTCGGCGGGCGCCCCCTCACCGTGACCATGCGCACCCCCGGCGACGACTTCGACCTCGCGGCCGGCTTCCTCGCAGGCGAGGGCGTCGTCCACGCCGCCGAGGACGTGACCGGGATCCGCTACTGCGCCGGTGCCACGGCGGACGGCGGCAACACCTACAACGTCGTGGACGTCGCCCTGGCCCCCGGCGTGGCCCTGCCCGAGGCATCGCTGGAGCGGAACTTCTACACCACCTCCTCCTGCGGCCTGTGCGGCAAGGCCAGCCTGGACGCCGTGCGCATGGCCACGCGGTGGTCCGTGGCCGAGGACCCGCTGAGCGTGGGCCCGGAGCTGCTGGCCTCCCTGCCCGGAAAGCTGCGGGCGGCGCAGAAGGTGTTCGACAGCACCGGGGGCCTGCACGCCGCCGGACTGTTCACGGCCGACGGCGAGCTGCTGTGCCTGCGGGAGGACGTGGGCCGGCACAACGCCGTGGACAAGATCGTCGGACACGCCCTGCGCTCGGGTCTGCTGCCCTTGCGCGGCACCGTGCTGATGGTCAGCGGCCGCGCCTCCTTCGAGCTGGTGCAGAAGGCGGTACTCGCCGGGATTCCCCTGCTGGCGGCGGTGTCGGCGCCTTCGTCGCTGGCCGTGGACCTGGCGGCCGAGAGCGGGCTGACCCTGGTCGGCTTTCTGCGCGGTACGTCGATGAACGTGTACGCCGGTGCGGAGCGGCTCCAGCCGCAGCCGGTGGGCTGACGCGGGCCGGCCGGGCGCGCCAGGCAGACGGCAGCGCACACCGGGGTGTGCGGCATTGGCATCCGCGTCCGGCGCCGTCGGCTAACGTCCCGGATCGCCCGGCATGTGCTCCAGGGCCGAGGCCACGTCCGTGGTGCGGGCGATGTCCGTCAGCGCCCTCGCCATCACCGAACCCGGCTCCCGGGCGGCGATCACCAGACCCACGGGTACGGCCGCGGCGGGCTCGACCAGCGGCACCGCCCGCATGCCGTGCGGGACGCCGAACACATGGAGCCAGGCATGCGGCACGATGGCCGCCCACTGGCCCGTCCTGACGTGGGCGAACAGCGCCGCCACGGAGTCGGTCTCCAGCCGGGGCGAGGGCTGCGTCCCCGCCTGCGCGAACAGCTCGTCCAGCACTCGGCGGCCCTGCATCGCCGGGGTCAGCATGCACAGGGGCAGCCGCGACGCCTCGGCCCAGGTGGCCGACGTACGGCGGGCCAGGCCGTCGGCGGCCGTGAGCAGCAGGACGTACCGCTCCTGGTACAGGGGAACCGTGTGGAAGGCACCGTCCGACACGTCCTCGCGCAGATAGGTCACCCCGGCGTCGAGCTCGAAGTTCTGCAGCTGCCGCAGGATGTCCACCGACTGCATGTCCGCTATGACCTCGACCGTGACCAGCGGGTGCGCCGCGCAGAACGGGCCGGTCAACTGGGCGACGGCACCGGACGCGGTGGGCACCGTACCGATCCGCATCCTGCCGCTCAGCCCGGTGCGCAGGACGTCGACCTCCTCCTTGAGGGCGTCACGGTCGGCGAGGATCCGCTGCGCCCATACGACGATGCGTTCCCCCTCCGGGGTGAGGCCCTCGTACTTGCGGCCGCGCCGCACCAACGGCACGTCGAGTTCCTCCTCCAGCTTGCGCAGCGCCTCCGACAGAGCGGGCTGGGAGACGTAGCAGGCCTGGGCGGCACGGGCGAAATGCCGCTCCCGGGAGAGGGCGACGAGATATTCCAGCTGACGAAAGAGCACGGCACGGGTGTACCCGACCGCACCCCACAAAGCCAATCCCGCCCGCCGCCCGCCGCCCGTCCGTCCTCTGGCCGGTCCGTTCGCGGCCCGTCGGCCGGTCCGGCTCTCCGCCCGGCTTTCCCGGCGCGCAGCCCGTAAGCTCCCGTCGCGGCGGGTACGGCCCTGAGCCTGTCCGTCCTGTGGTCGGTCCGTTCGTGGGTCCGTCGGCTGGTCCGGTCCTTCGTCCGGCTGTCCTGGCGCGCAGCCCGTGCGCGTCCGTCCCGGCCGGTCTGCCCTTGGGCCTGTCCGTCCTGTGGTCGGTCCGTTCGTGGGTCCGTCGGCTGGTTCGGCTCTCCGTCCGGCTCTCCCGGCGCCCTAGCCCGTCCGCGCCTGTCCACGCCCGTCCCGGCCCCTCTGCCCTCTGGCCGGTCCGTTTCCTGGGCCCCTCGGCCGGTTTGCCCCTCCATCCATCCGTCCGTCCCGGCCCGCAGCCCATTCACGGCCCGTCCGCCCCCTCCCGCCTGTCCACCCCCCCGCCTGTCCACCCCCCGTCTGTCCGCCTTCCCTCCGTCCCGGCCCGTCCCTCCCCCGGCCCGCTCGGCGGCCCGCCTACGACCTGCCGAGTCGGCTCGGTCGGGCCATGCTGGAACGGCTTGGTCTCCAAGGACCTCATGTCTCCAGCACCTCATGAGGAGGCGGACTCCCGTGGTCGAACCGCAGCCCGTCATCGTCTCGCCGGCCAGGGCGGCACTGTTCCTCGTCGTCACCATCGCGCCGGGCGGCGAGGAGACGGTCCGAGGCCTGCTCGAGGACGTCTCGGGGCTGCGCCGCTCGGTGGCCTTCCGCGAGCCGGCCGAGGAACTCAGCTGTGTCGTCGGCATCGGATCACGCGCATGGGACCGGCTGTTCAGTGGCCCGCGCCCACGGCAGCTGCACCCCTTCACGGACCTGGTCGGCCCACGCCATCGAGCGCTCGGCACACCGGGCGACCTCCTTTTCCATATCCGCGCCCACCGTATGGATCTCTGCTTCGAACTGGCCCGGCTGGTGGGCGAGCGACTCGCAGGAGCGGCCACCGTGGTCGACGAGGTGCACGGCTTCAAATTCTTCGACGAACGCGACCTGCTCGGCTTCGTGGACGGCAGCGAGAACCCCGAGGGGAAAGTCGCGGACGACGCCGTGTTCATCGGCGAGGAGGACGCGGAATTCGCGGGCGGCAGCTATGTGATCGCCCAGAAGTACCTGCACGATATGACCGCCTGGAACGCCTTGTCGGTCGAGGAACAGAACCTGGTCATCGGGCGGACCAAACTGGCCAACATCGAACTCCCCGACGATGTGAAGCCCGCCGACTCCCATGTCGCGCTCACCACCGTCACCGACGAGAACGGCGACGAACGCAAGATCGTGCGGGAGAACATGCCCTTCGGCAAAATCGCCCAAGGCGAGTTCGGTACCTACTTCATCGGTTATGCCCGTACCCCGGACGTGACGGAGGAAATGCTGAGGAACATGTTCCTCGGCAGGGATCCGGGCCGGAACGACCGGATTCTCGAATTCTCGACGGCGGTCACCGGCTGCCTCTTCCACGTGCCCACCGTCACCTTTCTCGACGACCTGCCCGCCGCCCCGCACGGTTCGTAACTCTGAGTCACAGAAACGTCAGTGCGGTCCTTCCGTTTGCGGCGCCGTGCGCTGCGAGGTTCAGTGAGTACGGACCCCGGAACAACCACCCTTATCGACCTCCCCCGCGCCCAGGAGCCGTCATGTCGATGTCGTTCGGTGCACCGTTCGGTTCGTCGGATCCCTTCAGCGAGTTGTTCAATCGTTTCTTCGGGATGTCTCCGGCGTCATCGCCCCCCGCGGTGCAGCGGGTGCCCATCGGCCGGCTGCTGACGGAGTCGTCGCAGGAACTGCTCAACCTGGCCGCGCGGCGCGCGCTGGAGGACGGCACGTCCGACCTGGACACCGAACATCTGCTGTGGGCGGCCACCAAGGTCGAACCGTCCCGGAGACTGCTCTCCCAGCTGGACGTCGATCCCGACACGCTGGCGGCCGAGCTCGCCAAGATCCTCCCCCGGGAGTCCGGTGAGCCCTCCGCCCAACCAGGCCTCACCCCGGCGGCCAAGCGGACACTCGGCGCCGCGTACGCCCACTCGCAGGCGGCCGGTGTGTCGTACATCGGCCCCGAGCACATCCTCGGCGCGCTGCTGGGCGACAGCGAAACGGGCGCTGCCAAGCTGCTGCGCGCCGAGGGCATGGACACGCGGAAACTGGCCGGTCTGACCGAGCAGGCCGCTCGGAGCGACGCGCTTGCCGCCGAACGGAAGAAGGCGCCGGCGACGACGCTGGACGAGTTCGGGCGGGATCTGACGGAGGAGGCGAAGGCCGGGAAGCTGGATCCCGTCGTGGGGCGTGGGGAGGAGATCGAGCAGACGGTCGAGATCCTCTCGCGGCGGTCGAAGAACAATCCGGTGCTGATCGGTGAGCCGGGCGTGGGCAAGACGGCGATCGTGGAAGGGCTGGCGCAGCGGATCGTGGCCGGTGAGGTGCCCGACAGCCTCAAGGACAAGAGGGTCGTGGCCCTGGACCTGTCGGGGATGGTCGCGGGGGCACAGTACCGGGGCCAGTTCGAGGAGCGGTTGAAGAAGGTCATCGAGGACGTCCAGGCCGCGAAGGGCCAGGTCGTTCTGTTCATCGATGAACTCCACACCGTCGTGGGTGCCGGGGCGACGGGGGAGGGGTCGATGGACGCGGGCAACATGCTCAAGCCCGCCCTCGCGCGCGGTGAACTCCGCGTCGTGGGCGCCACGACGATCGAGGAGTACCGCAAGTACGTGGAGAAGGACGCGGCGCTGGAGCGGCGGTTCCAGCCGGTGATGGTGCCCGAGCCGACGGTGGAGGAGACGGTGCAGATCCTGGAGGGTCTGCGGGACTCCTACGAGGCGCACCATCAGGTCCGGTTCGACGACGGCGCGTTGGTGGCCGCGGCCGAGCTGTCGGACCGCTACATCACCGATCGTTTCCTGCCCGACAAGGCGATCGACGTGATGGACCAGGCCGGTGCGCGGGTGCGGCTGCGCAGCGTGGGCCGGTCCACGGAGGTGATCAGCCGTGAGGACCGCATCGCCCAGCTCCGCCGTGAACTCGACCAGGCCGTCTCCGGGGAGGACTTCGAGAAGGCGTCGGAGCTGAAGCGGCTGATCTCCGAGGCGGAGGGCGAACTCGCCGGCATCGAGGAGCGCCGCGAGGGCGTGGTGTCGGTGACGGCCTCCGACATCGCCGACGTGGTCTCCCGCCGTACGGGGATCCCGGTGTCACAGCTGACGGCGAGCGAGAGGGAGAAGCTGCTCCGGCTGGAGGAGGAGATGCACGCGCGGATCGTCGGCCAGGACGAGGCGGTCACCGCCGTCTCGCAGGCGGTACGGCGCAACCGCGCGGGGATGGGGGATCCGAACCGGCCGGTGGGATCCTTCCTGTTCCTCGGGCCAACGGGTGTCGGCAAGACCGAACTCGCCAAGACCCTGGCGGCGTTGCTGTTCGGGGACGAGGACCGGATGATCCGGTTCGACATGAGCGAGTTCCAGGAGAAGCACACCGTCGCCCGGCTGGTGGGTGCCCCTCCCGGATACGTGGGTTATGAGGAAGCGGGCCAGCTGACGGAGAAGGTCCGCCGCAGGCCCTACAGCGTGGTGCTGTTCGACGAGGTGGAGAAGGCGCACCCGGACGTCTTCAACACCCTGCTGCAGATCCTGGACGACGGCCGGCTCACCGACGCCCAGGGCCGCACCGTCGACTTCCGGCACTGCGTGATCATCATGACGTCCAACATCGGCGCGCACCGCATCCTGGACCACAAGGGCGATGTGTCGGAGCTGAAGGACGAGTTGATGGAGGACCTGCGGACCAGATTCCTCCCGGAGTTCCTCAACCGCATCGACGACATCATCATCTTCCACGGGCTGACCGAGGAGGATCTCGGGGAGATCGTGGACCATCTGCTGGACCAGAGCAAGCGCCGCGTCCACGCCCAGGGGATGACGCTGGAGGTGACCGATGCGGCGAAGAAGCTGCTCATCGCACACGGTCACCAGCCGGAGTTCGGTGCCCGTCCGCTGCGCCGCACGATCCAGGCGGAACTCGACAATCGGATCGCCACCCTGCTGCTCAGCGGCGACGCCGAACCCGGCGACACCATCGTCGCCGACGTCCAACACGACTCCCTCCACTGCGCCGTCCGCAAGAGCAGCGGCTCCGGCGAGGCTGCCGCGCCGGGCGCCGCGTCGGCGCACAAGTGACGGCGGCTCAGGAGGACCCCATGGCCCAGCACCACCACAAGTCCGACGAGCGGGCCGAGGGAAACCCGGACCCCGGCCACGGCCGCGCTGTGCCGCGCCGGCCCGACGAGGCGCGAGTCGACCGGCGCGCCCGTGAGGACCGCCGGCAGGCCGGGCTGCCGGTCGGGAAGTGGGAGGACACCGGGATCCCGTACGAGGAGGAACGCGCCGAGGTCGACCGCGAGGAGGACTGACTCCTCGGCGTTCATCCCTGCGCGCTCTGGTCCCCGATCGACACCACGACCACGCTCGACGGGCCGTCCGGCGTGTCGAAGTGGACCGAGTCACCGGGGCGGTGCCCGAGCAGCGCTCGGCCGAGCGGGCTGTCGGAGGTGACCAGGTTCTGGTCCAGGGCCTCGGCGAGCTCGCCGATCTGGAGCGTCTCCACCGAGCCGTCCGGGAAACGGACGGTGACCGTGCTGCCGACCCCGACCACGTCCGTGGGGGCGGGCCCCGCCACGTCCGCTTGGCGCAGCCGCTCGGTGATGGTCTCGATACGACGGTCCAGGCGGTCGAGCTGATTGGCGCGCTGCAACTGTTCGGCCTGGTCTGCCTGGTCGCCCACGTCCGTGCGGTCCTGCAGGATTCCGGCGACGAGTCGCCGCTCGTCTCGCAGGTCGGCCAGCTCCTGCTCCAGCGCGCGGCGGGCAGCGGTACCGATCGGCTCCGGGTCACCGGTCATTTCCGGCTCCTCTGGTCCAGGGGAGAATATTCATTAGTCGGGCATTTCGCGCATCGTATCAACGAGAGCCCCGGGGGTGTGCCGCCGTGCACTCGGGGTCGGGGCAGCGGCTGCGGTGGAGGTGCCGAGTATCCCGATATACGGTGTTTTCGGGGGTTTTCCTCACCGGTTTTCCTCTCCCTCCAGGAGGTTGCCATGTCCTCGAAGCGACGCCGCAAGAAGAAGTCGCGGCGCAGCCATCGCGCCAATCACGGCAAGCGGCCCCAGTGCTGACGACCCTCAGGCGCATGAGACTGATGCCAGACTCGGAGGCATGAGGCCGACGACGTCACCGCCCGCCCCCACGGCCGCGATCACGTCGAGGTGCACCGCATGACCTCGGCCGTGGTGGTCGGCGGCGGGCCCAACGGCCTCGCCGCCGCGGCCCTCCTCGCCAGGGCGGGACTTCACGTCACGCTCCTGGAAGCGGCGGACGAGGTCGGCGGAGGCGCCCGCAGCCACGAGGCGATCCTGCCCGGGCTCGTGCACGACCACTGCTCGGCCATCCATCCGATGGCTGTCGGCTCCCCGGCGCTGCGTGCGCTGGGCCTCGAACGGCACGGGCTGCGCTGGCTGTTGCCCGACATCGACTGCGTGCACCCGCTGGACGACGGAAGTGCCGGGGTCCTGCTGCGTTCCGTGCCGGGCACCGCTCGCATGCTCGGTCCGGACGGGAACCGGTACCGCGCACTCCTCACCACCCCCGTACGGCACTGGGACACCCTGGCACGCGATGTGATGGGCCCCCTCCTACGCATCCCCGCGCACCCGTTGCTGCTCGCCCGCTTCGGCCTGCCGACGGCCCTTCCCGCCTCCTTCCTGGCCCGCCTCTTCACCACCGCGCGGGCGCGGGCCCTGTGGGCGGGCGTCGCGGCGCACGCCTTCCGCCCGCTGTCGCACCCGTTCACCTCGGCCATCGGGCTCGGCATCCTCACCGCCGGCCACACCGCCGGCTGGGCCGTGGCCGAAGGCGGCTCACAGTCCATCACCCGAAGCATGGAACGCGTGCTGCGGGTGCAGGGAGGCACCGTCCACACCGGCGTGCGGGTCACCGACCACCGGCAGCTGCCGCCCGCCGACGTCACCCTCCTCGATCTCGATCCCGGCCAGGTCGTCGACCTCTACGGCGACCGGCTCCCGGCCCGGGTGCGCGGTGCCTACCGCCGGTTCCGGCGTGCCCCCGCCGTCTTCAAGCTCGACCTGGCCGTCGAAGGCGGCGTGCCCTGGACGAACGAGCACGCCCGCCGGTCCGGCACCGTGCACCTCGGCGGCCCGCTCGCCGAGGTGGCCGACGCGGAGCAGGCCGTCGTGGCCGGCCGCATGCCGGAACGCCCGTTCGTGCTGGTCGGCCAGCAGTACCTGGCGGACCCCTCCCGTTCGGTGGGCGGCGTCCACCCTGTCTACTCCTACGCCCATGTCCCGTACGGCTATGACGGGGACGCGACCGAAGCGATACTCCGTCAGCTGGAGCGGTTCGCCCCGGGTGTCCGCGACCGCATCGTGGGCCGCCGGGCCACCTCACCCGCCCGGTTCGCCGCCGCCAATCCCAACTTCGCCGGCGGAGACATCATCACCGGCGCCAGGACGACTCCCGAGCTCCTCCTGGGCCCCCGCCCGACCATCGAGCCGTACTCGACCGGCCTGCGGGGTGTGTTCCTGTGCTCGGCGGCGACCCCGCCCGGTCCCGGCGCGCACGGCATGTGCGGCGCCGGAGCCGCGGCGGCCGCACTGCGCCACCTGGGGGTCCGGACAGACAGTCTGATGCGCCTGAGCGCTCCGCGCGCATGAGGACGGCCGGCGGCACCGCCTGGGGGACGGTGTCGCCGGCCGGAGTCGACGCGGGCGGGCTTGTCGGGTGGCGGCCAGGGTGGCGGTCACGCGGCCCCGGCTGCCGCGGGCAGCTCCACGGAAGGCGTGCCGTGGAGGCGCGCCAGGCCCTTTCGGTCGTAGGCGAGGGTGCCGAGGAGACCGGCGGCGAGGCCGAGGAGAAGGGCTGCCGCGGCGGCGGTCACCGCGCGCCCGAGGCCGGCGTCCCAGACGGCGCCGAAGTACAGGACCGAGCGGACGCCGACGTAGATCTGGTGCAGCGGCTCGAAGGTGCCGAGGAAGCGGACGACGGACGGAGTGGCCTCCAGCGGGGCCGCACCACCGGCGCTCGGGACCGACAGGACGATGAACAGGAAGAGGTTGACCACCATGCCCAGGCCGCCGAGCAGGGCGAGGACGCTCTGGACGACCACGGCGACGGCGGTGATCGCGAGCACGCTGAGCCCCCACAGCTGCCACGGGTGGTCCAGGGGCATGCCGAGCCCGTCCGCGATGGCCAGGTAGACCGTGGCGACGACCACGGCGACGCCCGTCATGATCCCCCATTTCAGGGCGAGGGTGGCCAGGCGGCTGCGTCCCGAGTGCGGCTCCATGCGGTAGCGCGGACCGAACTCCTTCGGTGCGAAGCCGAGTTGGGCGTCGACCAGGTTGCTGACGATCAGGGACCCGGTGAACCCGGCGAGTACGAGCAGCAGGGCGTAGTAGAAGGCCGACAGGCCGTTCCCGGTGCCGTCGGGAACGTGCTGGAACGGCGCGACCCGCACGTCCATGGGCGAGGACAGCACGAGTCGCGTGGTGCCCGGCACGGGTCGGTGATGTGCCGGGGCCGCCTTGGTCCGGGCCGCCGTCACCTCGGCGAGCAGTTGCTTGCCGACGGCCCGGTCGGCCCGTGTGAGTGCCCGGTTCGCGAGCGTGTTCACGACGGATGCGCTGGAGGTGTTCGCCAGCGGGTCGGTGTAGACGGTGATCTGCGGCCGCTCCACGGCGGCACCGGACACGGCCCCCGAGGCCAGTGCGGTCAGCTTCCTGCTGAGGTCCGGGGGCAGCACGATCGCGCCGTAGAGCTTCGCCCGGCCCAGCTCGTGCTTCGCCTCGGCGAGGCTCACCAACTTCCTTAATCATCCCTGGTGTTGCGCATGTATGGTTGCGTGCATGGAGTTGCTGCGTATATCGACGGCCGCGAAGCGTCTCGGAATACACCCGATGACGCTTCGCCAGTGGGCTCTGGACGGCAAGGTCCCGTTCACGTGGGTCGGCCGTGAACGTCGCTTCTCCTCCGTCGATGTTGAGAACATGAAGCGCGGCAGCGACTTGGCAACTTCCCGCCCGCGCCGGGAGGTTCTGTATGTCCGCGTCTCTGGCTCCTGCGGGCAGGAGTCCTCGCTGCAAGCTCGGGAGGAGGAACTGCGGGCCACAGCCACCGGAGAGATCGTCAAGGTAGTGCGGGACCGTGGCTCTGGCCTGCGGGAGAACCGGCCTGGCTTGAACCGGGTATCGGCGATGGTGCCGGACGGCAGTGTGAGTGTTGTGCGCGTCACCCATGAGGACCGGCTCGCCCGGTTCGGGGTCGGCTGGCTCAAGCGGCTGTTCGCCGTGTACGGGGTCGCCGTGGAGGTGCTGCACCCGAAGAAGCTCGGCGGCCGAGACGAGCTGCTGGAGGACTTCGTCTCGCTCGTGACCACGTTCGCCGGGCGTATGTACGGGATGCGCAGCTCGATCTCCCGGCGCCTGGCCCCGTGCTGGGAGCAGGACCGGACGGGACACCTCTTCGGCGAAGCCGGAGTTGACGGCCCACCCGAGACCGGAGCGGCGTGGGTCCGAGGGCCGGAGGTCAGGGATAGAGCTTCTGCTGCGCGGCGAGCATGGCGACGAACTTCTCGATGCGCGCCGCCCGGGTCTGCGGCCTCTTCGCGTCCTGGACGCGGTAGAGGATCGAGTACCGGTTGCGGCTGTCCAGCGTCGCGAAGAAGTCCCGCGCCTGCGGAGAGGCCTCCAAGGCGGCCTGGAGGTCCTCGGGTACCGTCGCCGTGCGCTGGCCCTCGTACGCCGCCTCCCAGCGACCGTCCGCCTTGGCCTTCTCCACCTCACGCAGACCGACAGGGCGCATCCGGCCCCGCTCGATGAGTTCGGTGGCCTTCTCCCGGTTCACCTTCGACCACTTGCCGCCCGGCCGCCGCGGGGTGAAGCGCTGCAGCCAGTGCTGCTCGTCCAGCTTCTTCTTCTGCCCGTCGATCCAGCCGAAGCAGAGCGCCGACTCCAGCGCCTCCGCGTAGCCAACGCCGTCCAGTCCGGAGCCTGTCTTCGGGATCTTCAGCCAGATGGCCCGCACGTCGGCGTGATGCTCCTCCAGCCACTTCTCCCACGCCTCCTGCGTGGCGAAGGCCATGACCGGATCGGCCCCGTCCTGTGCTCCACTCGTCCGCTGTGCGCCCGGCATGCGCCACATCAAAACCCACCCTGGTGGCACCGTCAATCAGGCGCCACGCTCCGACACCGACGCAGGGTGCCGGGCTCAGTCCGCCAGGTCCGTCCTGCCGAACAGGGCGGCGTAGCCCGACGGGAGTTGGCTGAAGACCTGATTCAGCTCTCCGCCGCTGACGCTGTCGGCGACCGTGGTCAGGACCGCGCCGGCGTCCCACTGGGCCGTGCGCGGCCTGCTTCCGATCCGCTCGGCGACCCGGCGGTGGAACTCCTCGACCCCGAACCGCTCCGGCCGGGGCTGCTTCGCTTCGGACAGGCCGGGGCCCAGCGGTCCGGGCAGCTGGGAGGCGAGGTCGTCGACCTCCCCAGGACTGATCCGCTCCGCCAGCACACTCAGCACGGCCTCTGTGACCTGCGCCGCTTCGTCCTGGCTGGCGTACTCGCCGCGCTCGCGCACACGGGCGAGGAACTCGTCGTACCTCATGGTCACCTCCGCTTCGATGCCGTCGCACCGCTGTGCCGTGTCCACGGCCCCGAGCCGCGCCCAGGGCGTCCGGCCCATACGTCCGGCCCCGTCCCAGTACCCAGCCCGCCGGGGGATGCACGGCCGAATCCGACGGGCACGCCCGCTTGAGACCGCGGACCCGGGTTACCCGACCCCTATGCCGAAGCTGCACCTTCCCGGGCACGATCACCGCCACGGCGTCGAGGACGCCCCGGAGCCGCGGGTGCCGGCGCCTGAGGACGCCGGGCCCGACCAGCAGGTCGAGCGGGCCGCGCCCGACACACCGGCGCAGCTGCCCAGGCGGGCCTGGGTCGCGGTGCTGAAGGGCTCCCTGCGGGAGTTCCAGGACGACGAGCTGACCGACCGGGCCGCCGCCCTCACCTACTACGGGGTCCTCGCCCTGTTCCCGGCGCTGCTGGTACTGGTGTCCCTGCTGGGCATCGCCGGCAGGTCGGTCACCGACAAGGTGCTGGCCAACCTCAGGCACCTCGCGCCCGGCTCCGCCCGGGACATCCTCACCAGGGCCGTGGAGCAGCTGCAGAACCACGCGGGCATCGGCTCGGTCATGGCCGTCGCGGGCATCGTCCTGGCGGTGTGGTCGGCTTCCGGGTACGTGGCCGCCTTCATCCGCGCCGCCAACGCCGTCTACGACATGCCGGAGGGCCGCCCGGTGTGGAAGATCCTGCCGGTGCGGATCGGCGTCACCGTCGTCCTGATGGTGCTCGCCGTGGCAGGCGCGCTGATCGTCGTCTTCACCGGCAGTCTCGCCCGGCACGCGGGTCAGGCGCTGGGTATCGGTGACACGGCCCTGACGGTGTGGTCGATCGGGAAGTGGCCGGTGCTGGTGCTGCTGGTCACCGTGATGATCGCGATCCTGTACTGGGCGACACCGAACGCCAGGGTCAAGGGTTTCAGGTGGATCACCCCGGGCAGCGTCCTCGCCCTGTCGATCTGGCTGGTCGCCTCCGCCGGGTTCGCCGTCTACGTCGCGAACTTCGCCTCCTACAACAAGACCTACGGCACCATGGCCGGCGTGATCGTCTTCCTGGTCTGGCTGTGGATCAGCAATCTGGCGATCCTGCTCGGCCTGGAATTCGACGCGGAGACCGTGCGCCAGCGGGCCATCGCCGGCGGACATCCGCCCGGTGCCGAGCCCTACACCCAGCCGCGCGACACCAGGAAGTGGGACGAGGACGACGTACGCCGGCTGAACGGGACCTGACCCAGGCCCGGCGGGCCGGCGCGGGGCGCACCGGGCCCGGAACGCGTGCGCCCCGCTCGCTCACGCCGCGTACCCGCCGTCCACGGAGAGCTCCGCTCCCGTCACGTACACCGCATCCGGCCCCGCCAGATAGGACACCGCGGACGCCACCTCCTCGGCCGTGCCGAAACGGCCGAGGGCGGTCATGGCCGCCTGACCGGACGCGAAGGGGCCGTCCGCGCGGTTCATGTCGGTGTCGGTGGGGCCCGGATGCACGACGTTCGCCGTGATCCCGCGCCCGCCCAACTCGCGGGCCAGCGCCTTCGTCAGCCCGATGACGGCCGACTTGCTCATCGCGTACAGAGCGGCGCCGGGGCCCGGCGTGTGGTGGGTGATACAGCTGCCGACGGTGATGATCCGGCCGCCCGGCGCCATCAGTGCGGCAGCGGCCTGGGCGGCCAGGAACATCCCCCGGATGTTCACGGCGATCAGGCGGTCCACATCGGCGAGCGTCAGGCTCTCCAGCGGCTGCATCAGCCCGACGCCCGCGTTGTTCACGAGGATGTCCAGGCCGCCGAGCGCCTCGGCCGCACGGCCCACCGCGCCCGCCGCCTCCTCAGCGTCCGCGGCGTCGGCGCGCAGGGCCACCGCCCGCCGCCCCATGGCCTCCGCGGCCCGCACCACGTCCTCCGCCGCCTCCTTCGCGTGCACATAGGTCACGGCCACATCCGCGCCAATCGCAGTGCCGCCGCCGCGCCGATGCCCCGGCTGCCGCCGGTGACCAGGGCCTTCCTGCCGTCAAGGGTTGCCTGTGAAGTCATGCCTCCATCTCACCGGCGAGGCGAGAGCAAGGCTGGCGGCGAACGGACCTCGACCTGATGTCCCGGAAGACAACCTCTCGACGGCCTCCCGCCGGGGGCGGTTCGGTCAGCCGGGCGGTTGCGTGTCACGGGCGCGCCGGTGGGCGGCGACCCGCTCGCGGGTCGCGCAGCGCCGGGAGCAGTAGCGGCGTTCGGGGCCGGGGCCCTGGGTGACGAAGACGTTCCGGCAGGCGGCCGACGCGCAGATCCTGCCGGGCGGGAGCTGGCGGTCCCAGACCAGAACGGTCAGGGCCAGGCAGGACGAGGCGAGCAACCACTCACCCCAGGGAGCGTCGTCGTCGCGGTCGAGGTGGGGGTGCCAGGGCGCGGCGCCACCGTGTGAGGTGAGACGGAGCGGCCCGGTGTGTTCTCCCAGCAGGCGGTTGAGGACGGCGGCGGCCTCGCCGGCGTCCTCGGCGGCGAAGACCTCGCGCAGCCGGCCCGCGGCCTCGCGCATCTGCGCGACGTCCTGGGGGGTGAGGTCGACGGGGCCCTCCTCCCCGTGGGCGAGGAGCACCTCCGCCACCTGGTCCGGGTCGGGGCGGTCCGCGGCGAGGGCGTTGACGAGAGCGGCGGTGCGGCGGGCCATGGCCAGGACGGAGTGCCGGGTGGACCAGTCGCCGACGTCGTCGTTGCTGGGAGACACCAGCGCACTGTAACGCATATTGCGGAGTTTTGAGTTACCTGTGTAACGTGATGAGCGTGATAAGGCGTTACGCGATGGCCCGCTATGTCGCGGGGGCGACGGCGGCCCGTGTCGGGGACGAGATGTCGGGACCGGCGCTGATGCTGGCGGGATACGCCCAGGCCGGCTCGGCCTCCGAAGCGTCGGCGCTGCTCGCGGGCGTCACGGTCGCGGCGGCGGCAGGCGGCCCCGTGCTCGGGGCGGTGCTCGACCGGCAACGGCGGCCGGGACGGCTGCTGGCCGCGGCGCTCGGCCTGTACGCGACCGGCCTCGCGGTGATCCTCGTGGTGCTCGGCCGGCTGCCGTTCCCCCTCACCGTGCTGATCGCCGTCCTGACCGGGCTGCTGGGTCCGGCCCTGTCGGGCGGCTGGACGGGGCAGCTGCCGAGGGTGGTGGCAGGGGACCGGCTACCGCGGGCCAACGCGCTCGACGCCATGACCTTCGGCGTGGCGAGCCTGTCCGGTCCGGTCCTCGCCGGCGGCCTGGCCGAGGTGCTGGGGGCGTCGACGGCCGTCGTGGTGTCGGCCGCGCTCATCGGTGCGGCGGCGCCGGCGGCGTGGACCCTGCCGGCGCGTTCCACGCGGGTGCGGGAAGGACGGCCCGGTGCGCTGGTCGGTGACCTCGCCGCCGGAACGCGGGTCATCGTGAAGAAGCCTCGGCTGGCCCGGGCGACCCTGGCCTCGGTCGTCTGCTGTGCCGCGCAGGGCATGCTGACGGCCTGCCTGCCGTTGCTGGGGGAACGTGCCCTCGGCGGAGCGGGGCGCGGCGCGCTGCTGCTGTCCTGTGCGGCCGTCTCGGCCCTGGTGGCCAACGCCGTACTGGCACGGTTCCCGCAGCGCGTCGCCCCCGACTCGATCATCTGGGCCGGCGCCCTGATCCAGGCCGGCGCGTTCGCCCTGGCGGCGACGGGCCGCCCGGCCGCGCTCGTGCCGGCCCTGCTGCTGGCCGGAATCGGTGAAGGGCCGCAGCTCACCGCCCTGTTCGCGGTACGCCACCGGGAGGCTCCGGACCGGCTGCGCGGCCAGATCTTCACCACCGGGGCCAGCCTGAAGATCACCGCTTTCGCGGCGGGCGCGGCGCTCGCCGGCCCGCTGGCGAGCTGGTCCCTTCCCGGCACACTGGCGACGGCAGCGGGCGTGGCGGGCTGCGCGGTGCCGGCCTTCTTCGCCGTACCACGGCACACCGGCGAAGCCTCCGAGGACTTCGTGCGGCGGCCGGGGCGATCCTGTTCCCGCGGCGACTAGAGGGCCGTCGCGCCCGGCGGAGCCGGGAAATCCGCAAGACTGCGCAGATACGACAGGCCGGGGCGACCGGAGAGCCGGGTCTCGCCGACGACGGCGAAGCCCGAACGGTCCAATACGGCCCGCGACGCCGCGTTGTCGAGGGTGGTCGCGGCACGGAGCGCCGTCAGCCCGTAGCGGTTGGCGGCGAGGCCGCAGATCTCCCGCACGCCCCAGGTGGCGAGCCCCCGGCCCGCGGCACGCTGCGCGATCCGGTACCCGAGGTCGGCGGCGCCGTCCGCGACATCCACGAGGTTCATCCGGCCCAGCACCTCGCCTTCGGCGTCCACCAGCACATGGAAGTAGCAGACACCGGCCTCCTGCTCGGCGAGCAACGCACGGAGCCGCTCGTCGAACCTGCCGAAGTAGTCGTCACCCCGGTCAGGGATCGACGCGGCGAAGTAGGCCCGGTTCTCCTGCTCGAAGGCGAACAACGCGGGAGCATGAGCCGGGCGCAGCAGCTGTATCTCGGGCATGGACGGCAATATAGGCAAGTTGTATAAGCAAGTTGTACGTGTAAACCATAACGATCTCGGCCCAGGCCTTGCGCGCCCGGCGATCCGCCCTAGCCTCCCGACATGGCATTTCTTTCCAGTCGCCGCAGAAGGGTCCGCCTGGCTCCCGAGCTCGATGACGAGGACCTGGGCAAGCTGCTGAAGTCACTTGTGGCGACCACCAGGACCGGCACCATCGCGACCACCGAGCTGTGTGTGGCGCAGATGTCCCGTCTCCTGGAGCAGGACCCCGACGACTGGGACCGCCGGACCCATCGTCTGGACGTCCTGGCGGGATACCTCGTCGGATCGCATCTGCCACGAGCCTGGAGCACCCGCGAGCCCCGCAATGCGAACGCACTCGTCCTGCAGGCCTGGAGCCAGGTCGCGCAGGCCCGCGCCCAGGGAGTGCTGGAAGATGCCGCAGGTGCCGTCGAGGCGTGTCTGCGCGCCGCGGAGCTCGCCCCGGAAGACCCCACCCCATGGGTGGCCCTCCTCACCGTGGCTCGCCTGGAACGCCG
Organism: Streptomyces sp. NPDC050743; assembly: GCF_044456925.1. Lineage (NCBI taxonomy): Bacteria > Bacillati > Actinomycetota > Actinomycetes > Kitasatosporales > Streptomycetaceae > Streptomyces > Streptomyces sp. NPDC050743. The sequence goes on along the minus strand of NZ_JBITGJ010000064.1, from coordinate 19,563 downwards.
GGAGCAGTCGCAGGTCTTCGGGGTGTGGAACGAGATCCTCGCACGCGATCGCTGGAACCGCGAGGCGTATCTGAACATGCTGGCCTACCTCAGCCCCGACGAGGCCGGGTCGCGCATCCAGGTCCTGGAGTTCGTGGACACCCTGCGCGCCCGCATGCCCGCCAACGCGCCGTGCGTGGCGACCGAACTCACCGCTCAGATCCACCAGTACCACGCCATCCTCGACCGCGGCGGGCTGGAGGCGCTGGTCGCGCGGAACCACTGGTCCCAGCACATGGCCGCGCAGGCTCTCGACCGCGCGGCGCACACCTGGATCCAGCCGGGGTTCCTCCGCCACGCCAAGGCGCTCGCCGACCTCAACCTCCTCGCCTACGCACTCGTCGCCGCTGACCGGCGAGCCGAGGCGCGTGCCGTCTTCGAGCAGATCGGTGGTGTCGTCACCGCGTGGCCCTGGCACACCGGTGGCGATCCGGTGACCGAGTTCGACCAGACCCGGCAGAAGGCCACGGCCGGTATGTGAGCCGGAGCCGCGCAAGCGACTTCTGACTGATCTCGGTTCAGCCGGACTCCAACCAGTGGTCACAGGGAGGCCGGATGCGCTGGATCGCCCCGTCCGGAACCCGTTGACACTTCTCGATGCAGGACGGGGCGAAGCGGTCACGGCTCATTCGGCAGCGTCAGGCCGGGACTCCTCCGCGTTCGCAGCCGACCCGGACGCGGTGGCGAGGGTGTAGAAGACGGACGAGCCCTGCTTGGTGCGCTGGGCGTTGTTGCGAGCCACCAGGTTCTCCAGGGTGGTGCGGATGACCTTGGTCTGGATCTCCCGGTCGGGATGTGCCTTGTCGAGCGCGTCGGTGACCTCCGCAGCGGAGCGGGGCTCCTGCTGCTCGGCGAGATGGCGGCGGACCAGTTCGACGAGGGTGGGCTGGGCGGACGGGCCGGTCGCCTTCTTCGCCGAGGGCTTCGGCGCCGCAGGCTTCTTGGCGGGCTGCTGCTTCTTGCGCCCGGACTGCTCCGGGGCAGCCTTCTTCGGCGCGCGGCGCGTGTCGGACGCGGTGGTGGAGTTCTTCCGCGGCGCGGGCACCACGGCGCCCTCGGCCGGGGCGGGTGCGCTCAGCGAGGTCGCGACACCGAGCGCCTGCCGCATGTTCACCAGAATGGTCTGGTCGTGCTGCAGGGCCGCCAACTGCTCCTGGAGAGCCGCGATTTCGGCGGTGATGCGTTCCTGTTCCTTGACGTTGTGCTCGAGGTCGTTGGTCACCTGGCTGACGTACTGGGAGGTCAACTCGGTGACGGGTGCGGTGGGCTCAGGCATCTGTGGCTCCTATCGTGACTCTGGTGCGCTCCGTCGCCTGCGGTTGCGGCAGGAGGGAAGCGGGAGTTGTCCTGCGGGTCCCCCGACACATGGATGATACGGATGGACGGGCGGGTTTCTACTGAGTGAACCGTGTGCGTCGCGCGACAGTGTGCCGTTTTGCCCATCCGCGTCCCTCCCATGTGTCCTGCCGAGCACGGTCGGGATGCGGGAAGAGCGCGGTCCCGGCAGAATGCCGCGATGGGATCCTTCATCGCCTACGACGGTGCCGAACTCGCCTACCACGTCTCCGGGGACGGCGTACCCGTGGTGTGTCTGCCGGGTGGCCCGCAGCAGTCGTCGTACCTGGGCGACCTGGGCGGACTGTCCGCACACCGGAAGCTGATCAGGCTGGACCTGCGGGGCACCGGGCGGTCGGCTGTGCCCCGGGACCTCGCGGCATGCCGCTGTGACCGCCTCGTCGACGACGTGGAAGCCCTGCGCCGGCACCTGGGCCTGGAACGTATCGACGTCCTCGCACACAGCGCCGGAGCCAATCTGGCCCTGCGGTACCTCGCTCGGCACCCCGAACGCATCGGCAGGCTCGCGCTCATCACACCGAGCGTGCGGGCCGTCGGCCTGACCATCACCGATCAGCTCCGGCGTGACACGGTACGGCCCCGCCAGGACGAGCCGTGGTTCCCGGAGGCGTTCGCGGCCCTGCGTGCGATCGGGGCGGGCGCGGCCACGGTCGAGAACTTCCGGGCCATCGCGCCGTTCTCCTACGGCCGTTGGGACTCGGTCGCCCAGGCGCACAAGGCCGCGGAGGACGCACAGCTGAACCGGGACGTGGTGGCCGCGTTCGGCGCCGAGGGCGCGTTCGATCCCGATGCCACCCGCGCCGCGCTCGCCCGCTTCGAGGCACAGGTGCTGCTGCTCGCGGGTGAGGTCGACCCGGGCGCCCCGCCGCCCGCGATGGCCGAGTTCGCCGCGCTCTTCCCGAAGGCCGAACTGGTCGTACAGCCCGGAGCGGGACACTTCCCCTGGCTGGACGACGCCGACCGGTTCGTCGCGACCACCGCCGCGTTCCTGCGAGAAGCGGATACACAGGGTCCGTGAAAAAGCCGGTCGGCGAAGCCGTGGAATTCCCGCGGCACTAGCATCCCGATCATGGCGGACTGGACGATGCGTCCCGCTTCGGCGGCGGACGTCGAGGCGGTGGCCGAGCTGCGGGCCGTGGTGCTCAGAGCGGACCTGGAACGTCTCGGGCGGTACGACGAGCACCGGGTGCGGCAGCGGCTGCGGGACGGGTTCGCACCCGACCACACCTGGGTGATCGAGGTGGGCGGCGTCCTCGCCGGATGCGTGGCGCTGCGGCCGGCGAACGACGCTCACTGGCTGGAGCATTTCTACCTGGACCCGAGCCTGCAGGGCAGGGGCATCGGAGCGGCCGTGCTGCTCCTGCTGCTGGAGCGGTGCGACCACGACGGCAGCCGGGTCCGGCTGAACGTGCTCCGCGGCAGCCGGGCCCAACGGCTCTACGAGCGACACGGATTCGGTGTCGAGACCGAGGACCCGGTGGATGTGTTCATGGTCCGCGAGCCGGTGTCCGCACATGTGCCCTCACGCCGTGTCGTGAGCGCGGACGAAGAGCGGTAACCGCCGCAGGCGAACGACGTGTCACGCCGCGCTCAGGCGTGCACCGGGGCCCGCTCGTCGAGGAGGCCGGCCGCGACCAGGTCGGCCCACACCTGATCCGGGACGTGTGCCTGGAACGCGGCGATGTCGTCCCGCACCTCCTCGGGCGAGCGCATCCCGACCACGATGCCGGCGACCGCCGGATGCAGCAGTGGGAACGCCATCGCCGCCTGGGGGAGGGTCACGCCATGTGCCTCGCACACGGCCGCGATCTCCTGTGCGCGCCGGAGGATCTCCGGTGCGGCGGGGGCGTAGTCGAAGGACGCTCCCTCGGCGGGACGGGGCGTGGCGAGCAGACCGGAGTTGAAGATGGAGGCCGCGAGGACGGACAGCCCGCGTGCGGCGCAGGCCGGGAGCAGGTCGTCGAGCGCGCTGTGGTCCAGCAGCGTGTAACGGCCGGACAGCATCACCACATCGACATCGGTCTCCTCGACCAGCCTGGTCAGCATGCCGGGGTGGTACATGCCCGCCCGACGGCGCCCACCACGCCCTGCGCACGCAGCTCCGCCAGCGCCGGGTACCCCTCGCGCAGCGCGTCCTCGAAATGCTCCTCCGCGTCGTGGAGGAACAGCAGATCGACGCGGTCCACGCCCATCCGCGCGAGGGAGTCCTCGACGCTGCGCAGGACACCGTCGCGGGAGAAGTCCCACACGCGGCGGTGTGTGGCGGGCACGTGGAAGGGCTCGTCCCGGCGCCCGGCGGGATCCTGCTCCACGAAGAGCCGCCCCACCTTGGTCGAGAGGGTGAACCCGTCCCGGGGCATGCCCTTGAGGAACTCGCCGATCCGGCGCTCGGAGTGCCCGATGCCGTAGTGCGGTGACGTGTCGAAGTAGCGGATCCCGCAACTCCAGGCCGCCGCCAGCGTGTTGGCCGCGGTGTCGTCGTCGAGCGGGGCGAAGAGGCCGCCGAGGGGGCCGCCGCCGAAGCCCAGTTCCGTGACCTCCACCGCGCTGCGCCCCAGGGGGGTCGTCCTCATCCGCTCGGTCCTCCCTGCACGGCAGCCACGCACGACCTACAGAGTGTCGCTCCGTCGGACCCGGCATTCCAGCCGTTTTTCCGGCCCGGCACCGGCACGAGGCCGCACAGGAGGACGGCATGGGCCCTCGCGGGCTCCCGCCGACGAGGGCCGTAGCCTGATGCCCGTGACCACACCGACAGCACCGACGACCGCGTCGATCCTCGAGCAGTTCGACCTCTGTGCGGACACGGCCGAGTTCCCCGATCTGCAGAACGGCTACTACTACCCCGTCGACACGCGGATCCACCTGTTCGGCGACGGCACGCGCTGGGCGATGGTCGCCGAGTTGCTGGGCTACAACCCGCGCGTCGGGAACCTCACCGATGTCCTGCACTGCTTCGGCAACTGCCTGACCCGCGGCAAGCCCGGTTTCGGGGACTTCCTCGACCGGGTGGACAACATGGACGACATCGATCCCGACGGCGACGAGGTCTACGCGGGGGAAGTCCCGGTGGTCGTCCGGGGCACGCCGCTGACGGTCGACGCCGACGCCGGTGCGCCGCTGGAGGACGTGTTCCGCGGCCTGGTGCCCGCGCACAGGGAACTGCTGCTCGCGGACGCGGCGGAACTCGGGTCCGCCGTCCCCTCCGACCTGCCGGTGCTGCTGTGCCTGGACGAGTGGAACCAGCCGGAAGACCTCGGGGACGTCATGCCGAGCGGCCATGCGACCTTCCGGCTGATCGCCGAGGTCCTGTCCTCCGGCGATCCGGACCGCTACCGGCCCACGCTCCCGGCGAACACCCACTGGTCCCACTGGCCCGACGCGGGCACGCTGTAGTCCGGCCGCCGTACCGACCTCGGCGGTTCGGCCCGGTGGCTACAGCGGGTTCCCGCGCAGCCAGGTCAGCACCTGCTGGGCGTGCTCGTTCGGTGGGAAGACCGGGTAGAAGACATGCTCGACGACACCGGCCCGCAGGACGAGCGTCAGGCGCCTGAACAGCCGCATCCCCTCGGCCTCGAACGTGGGCAGACCGAGCGTGTCGGCCAGGCCGAGGGCGGGGTCGGAGAGCATGTCGAAGGGCAGTCCCAGACGCTCCACGACCTCGCTCTGGTAGTCGGTGTCCTGGCTGGACAGCCCGTAGACGCGGCCCGCGCTGGCTTCGAGCAGATCGTGGAAGTGGTCGCGGAAGCCGCATGACTCGGGTGTGCAGCCACGGGCTCCGGGAATCGAGTTCCAGCCTTCCGGCAGGTCGGTGCCGGGGCGGCCGGTGAGGGGATACACGTAGACGACCGTGCGCCGTGGGCCGAGCGTGTCCAGTCGGACCGTTCGGCCCGCCGTGTCGAGGAGGGCGAGGCTCGGCACCTTCATGCCCGGAAGGTGCTCCGCCGCGCCGTCGTCCTCGGGGACGGGCAGGTCGGCGGGCAGTGTCAGATAGTCCACGTCTCCGGTTGCCCTGCCCTCGGCCGGCACGACGCCGCTTCCCCGGTGGGCGGCCGCGTTCAGGTTGGCGATCAGCGTCGCGCGGCGGGCGGTCAGGGACTCGATGCGCCCGGTGAGCTCGTCGATGGCCTCGCGGTAGCTCGCGAGGGAGGCGGGACAGTCGTCCGCGTGCGCGCGTCCGGCCGCCAGGCACTCGAGGAAGGGCCGGGTGCGCTCGACGGGGATACCGAGCCGGTGGAGCGTCCTGATCTCCCGCACGAGGCGAACGTCGTCCTCGCCGTAGTCCCGGTAGCCGTTGGCCAGGCGCTCGGGTGTGATCAGCCCCAGCGACTCGTAGTACCGCACCACCTTGGTCGTCGTACCGGCCTGCCGCGCCAGCTCACTGATCCTCATGCCGCTCACCCCGCCCACACGCTAAACCCTGCCCCTAGCGGCAAGGTCAAGGGGTTCCGGGGCGGGGTTCGGCGTTCGCAGGGCGCTGAGCCTGGGTGGTGGTGGGTAAAGGGGTGCGCCGCGAGCCCGCCAGGCCCGGTGCCACGAGACACCCGGGGGGTGACGAGAGCCTCCCCAGCTGCACGGCAGGGCGTGCCGGCGGTGGCCGACGCCGTCGCCCGACACGCCCGACTGCCCGGCGCGGCGGCGCTGAAGGCACGGCTGCTCGCCCACCTGCTGCAGAGCCTGCCCCAGGTGCGCTCTGCCGACCGGGGCGCAGGGAGCGCCGCGGGCGTGCCTGCCCCGGCTCGGGATGCGGCGAAGCCGGCCTCGACGGGTCAGGAGGAGTCGCGGGTCAGGCGGCGCAGGACGTCGACGGCCTCCGCGGCGCGGTCGTAGGGCACGAAGAGGTGGTCGTGGTGGAAGCCGGCGACGACGTTGCAGCTCAGCTCCGCGTCGGCGAGGGCGCGGGAGACGGCGGCCGTCAGCCCCACCGAGGCCAGCGCGGAGTGGACCCGCAGGGTGATCCACCCGGCCACATAGTCGTACGCCATCCCCGCCGCGTCCGCCTCCGCCTGCGGCACCACGAGGGTCAGGCCCTCCTGTTCGGCCACCGTCACCACCGGGGTGACACCGGACGGCACGCCGCCCTCCGCCATCGTGAAGACATAGCGACCCGGATTCAGCTCGGGTCGCATGCCGCTGAGCAGTGTCTGCAGATCAGTCTCGCCGGTCACGACTCCACCCTACGGGCCGACCGGCCGCTCGCCCCGCAAGCGAGCGCTGCCGGTCATGGCGTCGCCACCGCCTCCCGTTCGCGGTCAGATGGCTGCCGGTGTGCCGGCGGTCGTGCCGTCGCCGATGTGCAGGACCGCGTCCGCCGCGTCGAGCGTCGCCCGGTCGAGGGGGAAGTAGCCCTGCCGGGGGCGTGTGGCCGTGCGAGTGGCGGCGGACGGGGGAGCGGTGGCCGCCTCCAGGCCCCAGGCGGGGATACGGCTCTGCAGGAGGCCCTCGTAGGTGTCGGGCGCGGGATCCTCGAGCCCGAGGGCCTGGCTGCGCCCCAGGCTGCCGGCGACACAGACGTACCGATCGCCCACCAGCGACGCCACGATGGCGCCGGCGCAGAACCACTCGGCACCCCGGTCCTCCAGCTGCCAGATGCTGAGATTCCGCTGCAGATGGAGGTTGTGCGCGAACACCAGGGTCGCTCCCCGCTCTTCCTCGGTGCTCCGGATGTCCAGGAGGTTCTGGGCCATGAGAGCGTCCCTGGTGGCGAGCAGGCCGGCGATCCGGGGACTCGGTTCCAGGGGCCGTGCCGACTGCCTGTGGTAGCGCAGCAGGCCGAGGCCGGCGGTGAGATGGGTCCTGGCCCTGAACCACTCGTCGCGGGAGGTGGTCGCGATCAGTTCCGGGGCGCGTGCGTGGAGCGTGGTGAGCATGTCGTCCGCGATCGACCGCAGCCGCTCGGCCTCAACCGTGGCGCCGGGTGACATGGCGGCGTCCAGGACGGCCTCCGGCCTGCTCCACCGTGTGTCGTCGCCGGTGAGGCCGGCGATGTCGAGGTCGAGTCGCAGGTAGTCGCGGGCGTGTTCCAGATAGGTCCGGGGGCTGGGTGCGCAGGTGTTCTCCAACGGCGCGTCGAAGCCGTGGAAGGCCAGGCGTTCCGCCCGCGGCCGGTGCCGGTTGTAGTCGCGCATCCAGCCGACCAGCCGCCTGTTGGCGTCCTGCTCTCCGAACCCGTGGGAGAAGCCTTCGCGCATGAGTGTGTCGAGGTCTCCGCTTCCCCCCTGGACGTAGTCGTTCACGGCGAGCGCCGCGGCGCGGTCGGTCTCGAGCGCGATCGACCGGAAGCCGTGGTCGGCCAGCTGGGCGAAGAGTTCGTTCCGGATCCGCCCGAAGGCCGGTTCCTGGTGTGTGGGCTCACCCAGCGCCAAGAGGTGGCATGACGGGGTGACGAAGTCTCGGATGTCCTGACTCATGAGCCTCAATCGTATCCTGGAAAGGTCGGTTGAGGCTTTGGGAAGCTACGACGGCCATACGGCCTGTAGTAGCGGTCAAGGCTTGCGCTAAAGTCTCAACCGGTGAGCACCCTGCGACCGACCGACCTCGCGCGCGAGCACGGCATCTCGACCCAGGCCGTGCGCAACTACGAGCGGCACGGATTCATCCCGCCCGCCGAGCGCACCCCCAGCGGCTACCGGATCTACACCGAGGCGCACGCGGCGGCGCTGCGCGCCTACCTCTCGCTCGTCCCGGCGTACGGCTACGCGGCCGGTGGGCAGATCATGAACGCCCTCCACCGGGACGCACTCGACGAGGCCCTGGCGATCATCGACCGCGGCCACGGTCAGCTGCTCCGCGACCGGGACACCCTCGCCGCGGTACGCACCGCGATGTCCCACCTGACGGCGGAATCAGAGGCCACTCCGGCTCGCTCCCGGGATACCGGCACCCGCACGGTCGGTGAACTCGCGCACCACCTCGGCGTCACACCGGCGACCCTGCGCAACTGGGAGGACGCCGGCATCCTCGCCCCCACCCGGGATCCGGCCACCGGATACCGCGTCTTCCAAGCCGACGACATCCGCGACGCCGAGCTCGCCCACCTCCTGCGGCGCGGGGGCCATCCGCTCGACCACATCGCCACCGTGGTCCACCAGATCCGCACCGCAGGCGGAACGGACGCACTCGCCTCCTCCCTGGAGGCCTGGCAGGACAGACTCACCGCACAGGGCCTCGCCATGCTGCACGCGGCCACGCGTCTCGACGCCTACCTGACTCACCTCGACGGCCGTACGCCTGGGCTAAGTTGAGTCGATGCGCTTCGCTTTCAAGACCTCGCCGCAGGGCACCTCGTGGGAGGCCATGCTGGACGTATGGCGCGTGGCGGACGAGATCGAGATCTTCGAGTCCGGATGGACCTCCGATCACTTCCAGGCCATGCACGGCACCAGCCCGGCCACCCCTCGCCTGGAGGGCTGGATCACCCTGGCGGCACTGGCCCAGGCCACCCGCAGGCTACGGCTGGGCACCCTGGTGACCGGGATCCACTACCGTCACCCGGCGATCCTCGCCAACATGGCCGCCACCCTCGATGTCATCTCCCACGGGCGGCTGGAACTCGGCATCGGAACGGGGTGGAACGAGGAGGAGTCCCGCGCGTACGGCATCGAACTGGGCACCCCGCGACAGCGCAGCGACCGCTTCGAGGAGGCCTGCGAGGTGCTCACCGGCCTCCTGGGCCCCGAGCCGACCACCACCTTCAAGGGCGCCTACTACGAGTTGTCGGACGCACGCTGCGCCCCCAAGCCCGTTCAGCGCCCTCATCCGCCGCTGTGCATCGGTGGCAGCGGGGAGAAGCGCACGCTGCGGACGGTGGCGAGGTTCGCCCAGCACTGGAACTTCGACACCGGGACGCCGGCGCAGTTCCGCAGGGCACGCGAGGTGCTGTTCGAGCACTGCGGCCGCATCGGACGCGACCCCGCGGAGATCCGCCTCTCGGCGCAGGTCCGCTTCACCGACGATCCGGCCGAAGCCGCCGCGAGCGCCGCCGAGTTCGCCGCCGAGGGCGCCGAACTCGCCATCGCCTACCTGCCGTTGCCCTACTCGCCGCACTTACTGGAGCCTCTGGCCGTCGAGTTGGCCAAGCTGGCCTGACCCCGGCGCGTCGGCCGGCACTGCTTCTGGAGTGATCCACATGGCGATACCCGTACATGCCCTCGCGCACCGCGCCTTGACCGTGGAGGACGTCGCCGAGTTCGTCGCCCTGCCCTTCGTGCCGCACGTCCCCGACGACGTCGAGGCCGTCGACGAGGAGATACGGCGCCGTGGCTGGCACTGGGAGCGAGAACTGGTCAGCGACTCCTTCCGCACCGCTCACGAGCATGTGTTGTGCTGTGACGGCATCAGTCCGTTCGGAAGCCTCGACGCACGGTACTTCCTCGTCTTCGGCGAGATGTACCCCGTCGACCCGGACGACGAGTCCCGGAGCAACGACGCGTGGGTGTCCGGCTACATGGACGGCTGGCGGCGACTGCCCGGCTGGAGTACCCGAGAGCCGTGCACGGACCAGGACTGCGAGACCGTGCTCGCCCAGGCGGCGCAGGCGGTGACCGAGTGCCTGGGCGCCGCCGCTCGACGGACGATCGTGTCATCCGCCACCGTGGTCACGGGGCCCGCGCTGACGCATCGCATCTGGCGCACTCCCACCCACGCCCTCGTCCTCGGACCGTCGGCCGACAACGGCCCGTACGGCTACCTCACGCATCTGCAACTGTCCTGCACGCCACTCGCCTGCGGTCCGGACCTGCCCCCGGCGGGCGACGAGGACGGCCTGGCCGGATGGATCACCGCACACGTCGACTGGTGACCTTGGCCCGGACGGCGCCGCCGGTACCCTGCGGCAGATGGGAGTCGGTAGCGAACAGACCCGGCTGGTGGTGCTGTGCGGCAACAGCGCCTCGGGCAAGTCGTCCGTCGCGGCGGGCATCCGCGACCGGTTCGGCCGTGGGCCGGCCCTGGTGTCACAGGACAACCTCCGCCGCATCGTGCTGCGTGAACGGGACCGGCCGGGAGCGGCGAACATCGGCCCTGATCGACACCGTGGCCCGCTATGCCCTGGACGCCGGCTACCACGTGGTCGTCGAGGGCATTCTCTACGCCGACCGCTACGGCGACATGCTCGCCCGGCTGCGCGCCGACCACCGGAGGCCGACCCACGGCTACTACCTCGACGTGCCGTTCGACGAGACCCTCGCCCGCCACGCGACCAAGCCGATCGCCGGCCACGTGAGCGAGGCCGACCTGCGGGACTGGTACCGGCAGGGCGACCTGCTGCCCGGGGGAGTGGAGACGGTCATCGGCTCCGACAGCTCCCTGCCGGAGACGGTCGAGCGCATCCTGCACGACACCGGGCTGGCCGCCCTTCCGCCCCGGGACTTCTGACTCCGTCGGTGTTCCCCGAGTTCGAGAACCTGCAGGTGGGGAAGGCCCCCTGGGCGGCCGTCGCAGGCCCCGACCCGGTGGCGATCGGCATGCAGGGCCGGGCCGCCGAGCCCGTCGATGTGCCGATCGCCCTCCCGTGAGGCGGCGAGGTCCCGTCAGACGCCGGCGGCAGGGGCGTGGAAGTAGTGGCCCTTGTCGAGGTCTTCGAGGAGACCCGGGTGGGTCGGCTTCCAGCCCAGCAGTTCGCGGGTGAGCGCGCTCGACGCCGGGAGGCCGAGGCCGATGAAGCCGGCCAGCCAGCCGAAGTGCCCGGCCGCCGCCTCGGGTGCCACGGAGACCACCGGCACGTCGAGGTGCCGGCCGATCACCTCGGCGACGTCACGGATCGCGACGCCCTCCTCCGCGACCCCGTGCAGCACCGATCCGGCCGGGGCCTGCTCGACCGCCAGGCGGAACAGATGCGCGGCGTCGAGGCGGTGGACGGCCGGCCAGCGGTTGGCGCCGTCGCCGATGTGGCCGGAGACGCCCTTCTCGCGGGCGATGGCGACCAGTGTCGACATGAATCCGTTGTCCCCCTCGCCGTGACAGGTCGGCGAGAGCCGTACCACGGAGGAGCGGATGCCGCGTGTGGCGAAAGCCAGCACCTCCTGTGCGGTGGTGGCGCGGATCGAGACGGTCGAGCCGTCGAACGCGGCCATGTCCCGCTCGGTCGCCACCCGTCCGGGTGCGAGACCGGCCAGGCCGGAGGCGATGACGAAGGGCCGGTCGCTGCCGGCGAGCGCCTCGCCGAAGACGTCGACGGCGCGGCGGTCGGACTCGGCGGCGCCCTGGAAGTCGCCGCTGAAGGCGATGTCGTGCTTGAAGGCGAGGTGGATCACCCCGTCCGACGCGGCGGCCGTGTCCCGCAGCAGGTCGAGGTCGTCGACCGTGCCGCGGACGACCTCCGTGCCCGCCGCGGTGAGCGCGGCGGCGGAGGCGTCGGAGCGGGCGAGCCCGACGACCTGGTGCCCCGCCTCGATGAGCTCGGGTACGACGGCGGATCCGATCCAGCCGGAAGCGCCGGTGACGAAGATGCGCATGAGGAGACCCCAGACAGTTCGATGTCAGTGACTGTCATAGACGCTACACCTGATGTCAGTCTCTGTCATCACGTAAGATCTCGGCATGGGTAGATGGGAGCCGGACGCGCGCGGACGCCTGGCGAAAGCCGCACTGGAGCTCTACGCCGAGTACGGGTACGAGCAGACCACCGTCGCGGAGATCGCCAAGCGGGCCGGGCTCACGGAGCGGACCTTCTTCCGGCACTACGCCGACAAGCGCGAGGTGCTCTTCTCCGGCGCGGGTGAACTGGAGGAGCTGATCGTGCGCACGGTCGCCGACGCCCCGGAGAGCGCGGTGCCGCTCGACGCGCTGTCCGCCGGCCTGGACGCGGTCGCCGAGGCGTTCACCGACCGGCGCGAGTTCGCGCGCCGGCGCCATGCCGTGATCACCGCCAACCCCGAACTCCAGGAGCGCGAGCTGATCAAGCTCGCCTCGATGGCGGCCGCCCTCGCCGCCAGCCTGCGCGGCCGCGGCATCGCGGAGCCGACCGCGAGCCTGGCCGCCGAGGCGGGCGTCGCCGTCTTCAAGGTCGCCTTCGAACGCTGGATCGCACCGGGCGAGGAACGCCCCATGCGGCAGCTGATCCGGGAGTCACTGACCGAACTGAAGGCCGTGACCTCGGGCGTCTAGGCGGCACACGGCAGCCGGCGCTGCCCCGTCCCCCTCGTGCGTGCGGCCGAACTGCCTTGTCGGAGCAGGGCAGTTCGGCCGTTGGGGACGGGAGGGCTCAGCGGTAGCAGGTGGTGATGCCCGGATGCCAGGGACAGGCGATGCCGGCGAAACCGCCGTTCGCAGTGACGTCGACGCTGAACGTGTCACCGCCGCTCAGCACCCGCCGGTCCTGGACGAGTCCGTCGGCGCCGTCCCGGATCGTCTCCACCAGCCAGCGCCCAGGGCCGATCGACAGCGGTACCTCGGCCGTGCGTGCGGCGCCCGCGTACACCCCGCCGAGGAACCAGCGGTCGCCGCTGCGCCGGGCGAGGACCGCCTCCTGACCGGGATGGCCGGCGAGCAGCCGGGTGTCGTCCCAGGCCGCCGGGACCTGTTCGAGGAAGCCGCGGGCGAGTGGCCGGGCGTCGTACGACTCGGGTGTGCCCGCGAACATCTGGAGCCCCGACTCGTAGACGACGGTGAGTCCGGCCTCGGCCGCGTCGGAGTCGGGGCGCTGGCCGACGCGCTGGAAGCCGCCCGGCGTGAAGTCCATGGAGCCGATGACGTTTCGGGTGAAGGGCAGGGTGGTGAGGTGGACGGCGGTGTTGGTGCGCTTCTCCTCGCCGCCGACGCCCTCCATGGTCATCACCTGCGGCCAGGTGCGCTGGATGCCCTTGGGGATCGTGGAGCCATGGAAGTCGGTCATGAGGTGGTGGGCGGCCGTCTCCCGGAGGACGGTGTCGTACCACTGGAGCATCGACTGCGACTCCGAGTTCATGAAGTCGATCTTGACTCCCTTGACGCCCCACCGCTCCAGAGTGGGCAGCCACTGGGCGCGTTCCTCGGGTGTGTCCAGGTCGCGCTGGTGGATCCAGACGACGATCCCGACGCCCTTGGCGCGTGCGTAGTCGACGAGCTGGGGGAGCCAGCTGTCCGTCTGCCAGTCAGGATCGGTGGTGTCCCAGGCGTCGGACTTGAAGTACCAGCCGGCGTCGACGGCTTCGTACGGCCAGTGCCGCTCGGCGGCGTAGTCGACGTACGCCTTCTGCGCGGCGAGGCTCTGGCCGGCCTCGCGGCCGCCGGCGAGCCAGGTCCACAGCACGGTTCCGGGGCGGATCCACGAGGTGTCGGCGACCCGGGAAGCGGGGGCGAGGTCGTCGGTGAAGGAGGACCGGGTGACCGTGGCGAGATCGCCGGTCACCATCGCGCGCCAGGGAGTGATGAGGGGGCCGCCGGTGTGGACCCGGTCGTCGGCGAGCTTGACGCGGTAGGTGCCGGTACCCTGGGTGTGGGCGAGCCGGGCGCCGGAGTAGGTGCCGGTGAGGTCGGACTCCGCAAGCAGGGTGTATCCGCCGTCGGTGGCGAAGAGGGCCTGGTCGGAGTACTCGCCGGTGGGTGCGGTCGCGGCGGTGTACTGGTTGAACCGGCCCTCGTTGTCCACCCGGTAGGTGCCGAGCCAGGCGCTCGCGTCCGGCGGCAGGTTGAACGCGGAGGTCTCGCCGAGGACGTCGCCGTACCCGGTGGGCAGGACGTACCGGTAGGCGACGCCGTCGGCGGAGGCGCGGACCACGAGGTCGAGGCGGGCGCCGGCGGCGGAGGCGAAGGACAGCCGGGTTTCGTGCATATGGACCCTGCGGTCGAGGCGCTTTCCGGACTTCGCCCGGTAACGCTCATCGATCGTACGGTCGTAGCGCCGCACGAAGCGCAACCCCTGTGACAGGTCGGCCTGTTCGGTGACGATTCCGAGGGGTGACGGCTCGATGACCGTGCGGCCCTCGCGGGACTCCGACAGGGTCAGCGTGCCGGTGCTGTCGTCCAGGGATATCCGGGCCCGGGGCGCGTGCGCCGCTTCGGACACGGCCCAGACGTGCTCGTGCTGCTCGGCCCGGGCGGGCACGGTCGTAAGGAGCGTGGCCGCAAGCCCGGCGCACAGCGCGGCGACCACGGCTCTCGCTCTGGTCGGTGGTACAACCATGAGAACCCTCCTTCTGGTCGGTGGTTAGGGCAGGCCCCACGCCGCGCCCGGCTCGCTGACGGCGACGGGGGCGATGACGAGGTCGGGCCGGGAACCGGCGTACACGAGCACCTCGCGGCCCTTGGGCAGGTCGATGGCCAGGGTGCCGTCGCCCAGGTCCCGGGTGTGGGCCGGGGTGCCGTCGTCCAGCACCGCGGTGAGGGTCCCGCTCAGACCGTGCCGGAGTTTCAGCGGCTCGCCCGCCAGGCTCCTGACCCGGATGAACCGGGTGGCACCGGCCTTGCGCACGGCACTGACCAGGAAGGCGCCCTGGGTGCGGAAGTTGTGCAGGGTCAGGTCCTTCCAGGCGGACGGCACGGCCGGGAACACCCGGACCACGCCGCCCCAGCTCTGGCAGAACATGTCGTGCAGGGACTGCGAGGCGGACAGCGGTGTCTCGATCACCGGACCGGCCTCGGTGTAGTGGGTGTTGGCGCGGCACGGGTAGCGGGTGCTGGGGTCGAAGAACTTCCGCAGGTAGCCGATCGCGGTGTCACCGTCCCCGGTCATCGCGTAGATCGAGGCGGCGCCGGTGTAGCTGTAGCCCCGGTGGGCTCCGGTGAGCGCGTGCCAGTGCACCACCGACTTGGTGATCAGGTCGCGCTTCTCGGGCTGGTCCCAGTTGACGAGGTAGAGCGGGTACACCATCAGCAGGTGCGAGTAGTGCCGGTGGGACTGGGCGTACGGGGTGTCGGCACCGATCATGAAGCCGTTGTCGTCGACCGGGTACGGCGTGAGCCGGGCCAGCACCTCCTGCCAGCGCGGTTTCGACTCGTCGTCGATTCCCAGCAGTTGAGCGGACTCGAGGAGCGTCTGGCAGCCCCAGCGGATCAGGGCCAGGTCGTAGTTGGTGTCCTGCGGCGGCACCACGGGATATTCCGGTGAGAGCGTGCTGGGCAGGTGGAGCTTGCCGTCGCTGCCCGGGGTGAGGAAGTGCAGGTAGTAGTTGATCGCCCGGCGCAGCACGGGGTAGATCGTGTCGCGCAGCAGGGACTTGTCCATGGAGTGCCGGTACGACAGCCACACGTTGTGCAGCGCCCAGGTGAGGTCCCCGGTCTCGGCACCGGTGCCCGGTTGTCCCACCTCGCGGTCGGCGAACATGTCGGAGCTGCGGCCGATGCCGGAGCTGTCCGAGCGGTAGGCGGCGGGCACGTTGGCGACGAGCTGTTCCTGGTTCTGGCGCAGCGTGGTGGCGAGCGAGTCGAGTTCGGGGTGGTTGAAGCCCTGGATGAGCCAGTACTCCAGCTGGACGTTGAGGTTCCACCAGACGGCGGGCCAGGGCGTGGGCTCCAGCCACGGCCCGGAGGTGGCCATCACGGGGCCGCCCGCGCGGCTGGCGGAGGCGACCTTGTAGAGCTGGATCCAGTGGAAGCTCTGCAGCCGCTGGTCGGGGAACGACACGAAGCTCTTCCGGTAGAACGCGTGCCACCAGCCGGTGTGCCGGCGCCGCAGGACGTCGTACGAGGGCGCGCGCCGCAGGTTGCGCAGCGAGTCGGCCTCGGCGGCGGTGGCGGAGGGGTAGCTGTGCCCGACGCTGAGCAGGAGGTCGTCGCCAAGACGGCGGTAGGAGGTCGCGGTCTGGCCGCCTCCGGTCAGGGGCTGGAGCACCTGTGCGGTGCCGTCGTCGGTGGTCCGGGTGGTCCAGGGCGGGTTGCCGGTGTAGCCGGCGGGCGGGGCCTCCTGGATCTTCCGGGGGCTGATGGCCTCCTCGGGGTGGAACGTCCAGGTGACCTTCTCGCCGTCGGTGGCCGTCACTCGGGCGGCGAAGACCTCGTCGTGGATGAGGGCGGAGAGGGTGAGGGTGCCGGCGGTGGTGGTGACGGTGCCGGTGAGTTCGGCGTTCCACAGGCTCAGCCGCCAGTCGACGGCGGTGATGGTGCCGACCGGATCGAGCATGAGATGTCCGACCGGCAGCCGGCAGGTGCCCCACCCGCTGCCGAACTCGGGCCGGTGGTCCTGGACTCGGCCGTGCTGCACGGTGAAACGGATCCGGTTGGCGCCCGGTTCCTGGTAGACCATGCTGCCGAGCAGTCCGTCCCCGAGGAACGGGCCCTCGTACCAGAGCGTCGGCAGCCTGGTCCACAGCAGGTCCTGGCCGCGCAGGAACCGTTCCCACGCGCTGTCGGACGTCATGGTGTCGCGCAGTCTCCAGGGCCGGCCGGTGCCTTCGTCCGCCGATCCGGCGCCACCGGACGGCCCCGTCCCTTCGGACTGCGCCGCCCGGGCCGTCCCGGGCAGCGCCGCCACCGCCGCTCCGCCCAGCGTGGTGCCGAGTACGGATCTGCGGGGAACCGGTGAGCGTTTCTCCGGCTGCGAGGTCATCGGCGCCCTCCAAACCTGACGGCTCATCGAAACATCGGGTGTATCGGGGACCGTAGGGATGGCTAGGGCGTGTGTCAATGATTTCGGCAACCGCTACTGGTCAACACCTCCGATGTATGGCGGTAGTTGCGTTGCGTCAGGACGGCGCCTTTCGGGCGAGCCCGTGCCCGTGCCGCGAGGAAGCTTGACATTCCGATAACGATCTACCGACGATCGGCACGCGCTTTCATGGAACATACATACGATCCTGCGCATGAACAGAGCTGTGAAGATCGGCCTGGCCGGTACCTGCACCGCGCTGCTCGCTCTTGGGGGATTAGGTACGTACAACATCCTGCACAGCCTGACCTCGGGCTCGTCGGGTGACGCAGGCTCCCAGGACGCGCGCGCGTTCGACCCGTCGGCGCTGTCGAGCACGCCCCCGTCGGACGCCGAGGCGGTGAAGCTGGCGCGCGCGTTCCTGGACAGTTGGTCCCGGCAGCACCTGGACGGCGCCGCAAGCGATACCGACGTACCGGGTACGGCCTCGCAGGCACTGCGGGAGTACGCCGACGGACTGCACCTGAAGAAGCTGTCGTTCGGTCACATCGTGTCGGTGGGCGCCTCGTCGGTGACGCCGGGTGCCACCAAGGTCACCTTCGACGTGACCGCTGAGGTCGCGGGCGGCACCTGGAGCTACCCGAGCGCGGTGGCCGTGCTGAAGAGCGCCAACGGCCGGTCGGCGGTCCACTGGAACAACTCGGTGCTCTACCCGGGCCTCGCCGACGGCCAGTCGCTGACCGCGGGCAAGCTGCCGGCCGGCGCGGGCGGCACCAAGGTAGTGGCGAGCGACGGCAAGACCGACCTGTCCGGCTTCGCGTCACTGCGGGGCATCGCCGCCACGATCGGCGAGAACGCGAAGCCCACGGGCGGCAGCCCCGGGACGGGCGTGGCGGTCGTCGACGGCGGCGGCACGGGCGTGGAGACGCTGAAGGTTTTCGCCAAGGGCCGCCCGGCGGTCGTCAGGACCACCATCGACGCCGGCCTCCAGGCGGTGGCCGAGCGCGCCGTGAAGGACGCCCACCTCCAGCAGAAGCCCGCCGGTACCGTGGCGCTGGACTGGCGCAACGGCCACATCCTGGCGATCGCGCACTCGGGCGACGACGGCGACATCGCCATCAACGGCATCAAGTCCCCCGGCTCCACCATGAAGATCATCACCTCGGCGGCCCTCTTCGACAAGGCGGGTCTCACACCGAGCAGCCCGGCGCCGTGCCAGGACTCGCAGATGGCCAACAGCCAGTTGTTCCACAACGACTCGGGGGTGCGGGCCAATCCCGGCTCCTCGCTCGCCCAGGCGTTCACGGTGTCGTGCAACACGTCCTTCATCAAGGACGGTTTCCGCTACCTGGTGCACGACGGAGACGCCTCCGCCCTGAACGACGAGGCGGTGAACGTCTTCGGCATGGGCAGCTGGTCCATCGGCGGCGGGGTCGCCACCACCGACCCGAGCATCCCGCCGGACGTCCAGGGCGGTGACCAGGCGGCCCAGTTCATCGGCCAGGGCAAGGTCACCGCCACGCCCCTGTTCATGGCCTCCGTGGCGGCCACCGTCCGGGGCGCGGGCTTCCATCAGCCGATCATCCTGCCGGGCCAGCACCAGCAGACGGCGTCCCGGCCGATCTCCGCCCGCACGGCCGGCTATCTGCAGTCGATGATGCGCGACGTCGCCACCAGCGGTACGGCGGCACCTCGCCTGGGTGGACTGGTGGGTGTCGGCGCCAAGACCGGCACCGCGGAGGAAGCCGACCACACCAACGGCTGGCTGACCGCCTACAACTCCCGCATCTCGGTCGCGGCGCTCGTCGAAGGCGGCAGCTCGGGCGTGGACTCGGCGGGTTATGTCGTACGACGACTGCTGACCGGCAGCTGAACGTCGGCCCCCGGGCAGGATGGTGATCCTTCCTGCCCGGGGGCCGTGTCCTTGGCCGCACCCGGCGTGCCGCCGCCGGCAGGCGGTTGCTCGCCCCGCCGGTCACTTGCTCACTCGGTGACGAGGGCGAGGGTGAAGCCGTGGTACCGGGCGCCGAGCCGCCGGTGCCCGTCCTGGTCGCCGCCATGGGACCGCAGGCCCTGCGCGTCTCCGGCGAACTGGCGGACGGCATCCTTCCCCTGCTGGCCGGCCCGCGTGCCCTGGCCGACCGCATCGTCCCCGCCGTCACCGCCGCGGCCGAGGCCGCGGGCCGGCCGGCGCCGCGTGTCGTCGCCTTCGTGCCCGGCGTCGTCACCGCCGCCGTCGAGGCGGTACGCGAGGCCGCGACCGAGACGCTCTCCTTCTACCTTTGATCTTGGCCAGTGCTCCGGCCTTCAGGGCGGATGGTGAAGGCCATCTCAAAATAGGGGTGACCCGCACCAGGGGCACGGGTCCGCACTGTTGACCTCAGCTCACGGGGCGCTGCTGCCGCTCGATGTACTGCTGTACGACGGTGAGTGGCGCCCCGGCGCAGCTTCCGGCGAAGTAGGAGCCGGACCAGAAGTGTCCGCCCCACAGGTACCGGCGTACGTGTGCGTCGTACTCCTTGCGCAGCAGGCGGGCGGAGACGCCCTTGAGGGAGTTGACCAGCTTGGAGAGCTGGACCTTCGGCGGGTAGTGCACGAGCAGGTGGACGTGGTCCTGTTCGCCGTTGAACTGCTTGAGGTCGGCCTCGAAGTCCGTGCAGACCTCCCGC
>NZ_JBITGJ010000063.1:0-50312 GCF_044456925.1 Streptomyces sp. NPDC050743 | reverse complement strand
CGGACCGCCTGCGGTGCAGGTCGACACCGACGTACTGGTGTCCGTCGTACTCGCTCACCTGGGGCTCCTTCGCCGTCACGAAGTGGGTGACTGGCTTCTACCCAGACCACCCGCGGAGGGCGGGACTTCGCCCCTTCATCGCATCAAGGCCTGTGGATCTGAGCCGCGTTCATGGCGATGCGGGCTTGCGGGCGAGGATCTGGATCCCGGTTGACTCGTGACCGTTCATGGTGGGCACCGTGATGGTCCGGGTGTCGATGGTCTGGAACCCAGCGAGCAGGGTGGAGAACCACTCGGGGGGGTGGTGGCGGCAGACCGCACCGTCGCCGGTTTCGAACACGCCGTAGCTGCCGTAGTGATCGGCATGGCGGCCGTAACGGTTGCGGTTGCGTTCGTCGTCTTGCAGCAGAAGATCGCTGACGTAGAGGATTCCGCCGGGCTTGAGGATGCGGTTCAGCTCGGCGATCAACCGGTGCTGGGCTTCGTCGCCGGGGACGCAGGTCAGCACGGCGAAGAGCAGAACGGCGTCGAAGCCTGCATCTGGACAGGGCGAGGCGGGCGGTGCGTCCAGGGCGGCAAAGCGCATGGTGGGGTGCAGGTGGCGTGCCCGGCTGATCATTCCCGGTGAGGCATCGACGCCCGTGAGGTTGCCGAAGCCGCGCTGTTCGAGCTCCTTCATGATGCGGCCGTAGCCGCACCCGTAGTCGAGGATCGCGGCGTGCCTGCTGATCCCGTCGAGCCAGGGGAGGTGCAGCGGGTGGGTGAACGTCTTCGTGGCCGCAGCGGCATCCCAGTAGGGAACCTGGCTGTCGAGGTCGAACAAGGCGGATACCTCCCTGGACACTTGCCTGAAGCCGGTCATGCTGCCACGGCGGTTGGGCGTTCGACGAGCTGGCCGCGTTCGAAGCGGGCTCCGGCACGGACGAGGGCGACGAGGTGGGGTGCGTTCACGGCCCGCCACCGCTGCTGGGCGGACTCGACGAGCTTGAAGACCATGGCCAGGGCGGCGGTGCGGGAGCCGGCCCCGCGGGTGACCTTGGTCCGCAGCCGGACGGTGGAGAACGTGGACTCGATCGGATTCGTGGTCCGCAAGTGGATCCAGTGTTCGGCCGGAAAGTCGAAGAACGCCAGCAGCTCCTCCTGATCGTCGGTGATCTTCTTGACCGCTTTGGGGAACTTCGCGCCGTAGAGCTGGGCGAACGTCTTGACCGCCGCCTCGGCGTGGGCGCGGTCCTCGGCGTTGTAGACGTCCTGGATCGCCTTCTTCGCGCCGGGCTGTGCGGACTTCGGCATGGCGTCGAGAACATTTGCGGTTTTGTGAACCCAGCACCTTTGCTCGCGGGTGTCGGGAAACACCTCGGCCAGCGCCTTCCAGAAGCCCAGCGCGCCATCGCCGACCGCGAGGACGGGGGCGCGCATGCCCCGGCGGGCGCAGTCGCGCAACAGGTCGGCCCAGGACTCACCGGACTCGCGGTAGCCGTCTTTGAGCGCCACCAGCTCCTTGGAGCCATCGGCGCGAACCCCTATGAGCACCAGGACGCACGCCTTGGCCTCCTCCAGGCGGACGTTGAGGTGGATGCCGTCGGCCCACACGTACACGTAGTCGATTCCCGCGAGGTCGCGGTCCATGAACGCGGCGTGGTCGGCCTGCCACTGCGTCGTCAGCCGCGTGATCGTGGCCGGGGACAGCCCGGCCGAACTGCCCAGGAACTGCTCCAGGGCGGGCACGAAGTCGCCGGAGGACAGACCGTGCAGGTAGAGCAGTGGCAGCACCTCGCTGATCTTCGGGGACTTGCGGCACCATGGCGGCAGTATCGCCGAGGAGAACCGCTTCCGCTCGCCCGTCGCCTCATCGACGCGCTTGTCGTTCACCCGCGGGGCCTTCACCTCGACCACGCCGGCCGCGGTGGTGACTTTCCTGGGCTGGTGGTAGCCGTTGCGGACCACGAGCCGCCGACCGTTCTCGTCGCACTGGTCGGCCAACTCGGCTATGTACGCGTTGACTTCGGCCTCTAGCGCAGCGGCCAGCATCCTTCTTGCGCCTTCCCGAACGATCTCGTCGATCAGCGACGACCCGTCGTGAGTGGAGTCGTCCTCGTTGACTACGGTGAGCACGGACGTACCTTCCCGGCCGGTGCTGCGAACACCGGTCTTGCTCGGTGACCTATCGATCAATCACCCGGGAAGGTACGTCCTCCCCGGGTGATCCACAGGTTCTGAGCATTGCTCAACCCGCTGGATAGATCACGAAACCGCACTGGAGTACTAAATGCCTCTCAGGGTCGGTGGGATGTCCGGACCGGTGGTGCGGCCGCGCACCACCGGACCGATCCCGAGTCAGCCGGTGGCGGCCGCCTTCAGCTTCTCGACCTGCTTGGCCATCAGCAGCTGCGGAACCGCAGGCACCTTGGCGGCCTTGAAGTCGAAGCTCGCAAAGACGGCCATGGACGAGCCGATGCGGATGTCGACCAGGCGTACCGTGAGGGCGTGGCCCTGGACGTCACCCGTCGCGTCCAGGGTGACGGCGTCGTCGCCCAGCGCGGGACCCGGCTGGACGGCGAGCCGCACCCGGGTGATACTCCCGTCGTCCGGGCTCTTGCTCTTGTAGGTGGCGCAGGACTTCAGAGCCACCTTGAGGGCGGTCATGGCCTTCTCGGCGTCGCCCGCCGGGTAAGAGACGAGACGGCTGAAGATCATCGCTGATGTCTTCGCAGGCTGCGGATAGTCCTGGTCCACCGCGGCGGATGGCCTGATGGCCGCGTCGTTGGCCGCGATGTCGGCGATGGGCTGGCAGCTGGCAGGCATTGTGGTATCGGCCTTGCCGAACATGTCCTCACCCTTGTCGGGCTTGGACGCCTTGAAGCCGGCCGGTACCTCCGCACTGGTCAGCAGGGCCTGCTGCAGCGCAGCCTTGGTCAGCGTGCGGTCGACAGGTGACGGAGAAGCCGGCGCCGAGGCGGCGGGGGCCGGAGTGGAGGCGGCGGGGGAGGCAGCAGCACCGCCGGTCGCCGTGCCGCTGCTGGAGCAGCCCGAGACGGCCAGCGCCAGGCCGGCAACCAGCGCGGCACCGGCAAGACGGGTGGTACGGGACATGAACCATCCTCTGTTGTGGGTAAATGAGGAGCGGTCAGATTAGTACGCCGTTCGGATGCCCCCGGGAGGGGACCGGTCAGGACCGCACGTGCAGCCGTGGAAGTAGGCGCCCTGCCCGCACGGCTGCGGCTACGTCGGGCGGCCAGAGACTCGCGCCGGCGTTCTGTACCAACTGGCCCCGCAAATCAGCCCGAAGAAGTAGCCTGTGCTATACGGCTCTCAGAGGGCCGACGCAGACGGCCAAGAGGCCCTACCCCCAGGAGGGGTGGGGCCTCTTCGCGTCGCAAGGTCGATGCGATGGAAAGGCTTTCCGGCCTGGCGCTGGTCTGGAGGTCTGGCCACTTCCAGGTGAGGCCCGGGTGTCAGACGCGCACGGCAGACGTGGCGGATCCAGGCCCCAGGTTTCGGTCAGTGCTTGCCCTTGCCGCGCTTGTCAGCCTCCTTGGGCATTGGCTTGGCGTCGGTCGGCTTCTCCGGCTTCTGCTCGGCAGGCTGCGCCGGGGATGGGGACGTGGGCGACGGTGAAGAAGCGGCGCCGTACGGCGTCGAGGATGGTGACGTGGCGGGGCTCGTGCTCGTGGACGGCGTGGTCTGCGGCTCCTGCGCTGAGCCGGTGTCGGGCGAGAACCAGGCCATGCCCACCAGCAAGGCAATGATGAAGAGGCCGGCGCCGCCCAGCACGCCCACCAGGCGGGAACGGCGGAGGAACGGCAGGTGCGAGCGGCGGGTCGCGACCCGGTGCACGCTGGTCTGCCACTCGGTGTCCGCCACCGGGACGAAGGCACCCTTGGAGCGGGCCGTGGGAGCAGAGGTGGAGCTTGCAGGGGCGGCGGCGCTCGAGCCGGTGACGTGCGGCCGGTCCGGGCGGCTGTGATCCTGGCGTTCGCTCGGCAGCGGCTCCGGCGCGCCGCGCCAGGCTCCGTGCCCGAACCAGTCCGCCACCTCGTCGGCAGTGGGTCGGCTCTCGGGCTCCTTGGCCAGCAGACCGAGCAGGTAGCTCTCGAAGGCGGGCGGCAGGTCGGCGCCGAGTTGCCGGGGCGGGACCGGGGCGGAGTCGAGATGCTGATGAAGCACCGCGAGCGCGCTGTCCGCCTGGAACGGCGGGCGGCCGGTGAGGAGTTGGTAGAGCACACAGCCCAGGGAGTACATGTCCGAGGCCGGACCGGCGGTGCGGCCCAGGGCCCGCTCGGGCGCGAGGTAGAGGCTGGTGCCGACGATCTGCCCGGTGGCGGTGAGCGCGGCACCGGGGTCGTCGAGGAAGCGGGCGATGCCGAAGTCGCCGATCTTCAGGGTGCCGTCGGCGCCCAGCAGGAGGTTGGCCGGCTTGATGTCCCGGTGCACGATGCCCTGCCGGTGCGCGGCGGCCAGCCCAACGGCGGCCTGCGCGGCGATACGGGCCACCCGCTCGGCGGGCAACGGTCCGGAGACGGTGAGCAGCCCGGCGAGGCTGCCCCCGTCGACGAGCTCCATCACCAGAAACAGACGATCTTCGTGCTCGCCGAAGTCGAGGACGCCGACCACGTTCGGGTGGCTGAGGCGGCCGGCGGTCTGTGCCTCCAGCCGGAAGCGGGAGGCCGCGGTGGGGTCGGAGTCGTGGGGGAGCAGGAGTTTCACGGCGACCGGTCTGCCGAGCGTCTCGTCGAAGGCCCGCCAGACCTCCCCCATCGCACCCCGCCCGATGGCGTCCCCCAGCCGGTACCGGCCCGCTATCAGCACGTGTTCTTCACCCTCACACCCAAAGACGTCTTGATCACCGCAGGCCATGAATCACCGCGCGGACGCGGATCAAGGTGGGGAAGCCGCAGCGGCCCCAGCGTACCGGCCCTGCGACCTTGCCTTTCTGGGCGCGGCCATCCCTCAGGTTGCAGCGGGAGGGCCCGAGCCGCGGGACCACTCCAACGCCCGGCCGTTACGAGGTACGCCACGAGGCAGAGAAGACGCGCGTCGTGGTTCACGGATGAGTCGTGATGGCTTTAAGTTGCGCTTGTCACACGAGCGTCGGAGTTGTGACCACCTCTCGCCACCAGTAACACCCCAGGGACACAGCACGCTGGAACAAGAGTGACCCGCTCGTGAGGGTCGAGGTGCTCGCCCTCATGGGGAGGTACGCGAGCGCCGACCGCAGGAGCGGGCCGGTTCCCCCCGTGCTGGCTCGCTCCTGCTCGCATATGGCAGCCCGGGTGTCCACGTGACAGTCACACCCAGGCTGCCGTCGCTAGCGGGGCAACTGGCAGGCCGCTCTCCTAACAAGCCGACTGTCAACAGCCCCCTTTCATCGTGGACGCCACTCCCGCTAGAACTGATTTCACGTCAGATAGTGCCGTGCGCTTGCCATGTCGGCTGTGGGCTGACCTGCGGAGGGGCAGTGGTTGCCTGCCGTTGTCTGTCGTTGTTGGCCAGGCTTGGACGGCCCACAGACGGCCCGGCTCTGAGCCATGACCGGTTGCCCGGACGTCCCGGTCGCCATGACGCTCGCGTTGCGCTGGCGCTGGGCGTGCCGACGACCACCGCTTTAGGAGTTCGATCCGAGCCCGCTCCGGCCGCTGCCGTCGACTGGCGCGACGGCCAGACAGAGACGCGGGTGTACGCCCCTGTCCGGCGTCGTTGATGTCAGCCGTGGATGTCAGAAGCCTTCTGATCCGTAGCTCTATGTGGATCGGTCGGTGATGACTGTGGGCGAACTCCTGGCCGCTTACGGGGAGAACGACATGGCCGTTGACACGGTGAGCGGCATACCGGTCGCGCTACAGCTTTGCGAAGAGGCTGCCGGACGGGGGCGGTTGCTGGGGTTGCTGTACTTCGCTGCTGTACATCACCAATTTGGAAGACTGCGTATGTGGACGACGGCCGACCTGGCAAATCTCTGACCTATGCGGGAGCGCCGGTGACGCCGCTGTTCCCCGTGCCTCTCAGGCGAGTCCGCAATGGCCCGATGGGCCTCGATCTTCGAGACTCGCTTTCTGCCCCTGCGTCAGGTGCAGACGGTGGCCACGGGTGGGAGCTGATCGTTCAGCAGGTAGCGGTCGATGGCGGCGTTGACGCAGGTGCTGCCCTGCAAGAAGGCCAAGTGGCCGTCGCCGTTCCGAGTGAGGAGGCGGCCCGAGGAGAGCTGGCGGGCGAGCGCCTGGGACCAGACGTAGGGCGTGGCCGGGTCGCGGGTGGTGCCGACGACCAGGATCGGCGGGGTGCCGGGTGCGGTGATGCGATGCGAGGGCTGGGTCGGCCCGACCGGCCAGTGCGCGCACTCCTGGAGGTAAGTGGAGTAGAACGCCCCGAACTGGGGTGAGACACGGACGAACTCGGGGAGTGCCGCCTCAGCCTGCGCGGGGGTGAACCGCGAGCCGAGCGGGGCGCTGAGGCAGCTGACCGCCATAAAACCCGAGTCGCTGACGGCGGAGTCTCCCTGGTCCGCGGCGGAGAGTTTCTGCAGCCCGGTGGTGCCGCGGTGGGTCACCTTGCTCAGCAACACGCGCAGGTCCTCCCACGCGGGCGCCCGCAGCCATGTCGTGACAACGACAAGGAGGTATTGCCCTGTGATGGTGACGTCCTTGTCTGGCTGGAGCGGGTTCTGGTCGAGTGCGGCCACCAGGGCGTCGAGGGTGCGGTTGGCTTCCTCGACGGAGTGGCCGACGGGGCAGTCGGTGCGGGTGGCGCAGTCGGCGGCGAAGGACTCCCAGGCGACCTGGTATCCGTGCGCGGAGTCCAGGAAGTGGTGGTAGCCGTCGATGGAGGGGTCTACGGCTCCGTCCAGGACCATGCGGCCCACACGGGAGGGGAAGAGTTCGGCATAGGTGGTCCCGAGGTAGGTGCCGTAGGAGAAGCCGAGGAAGTGCAGCCGTTCGTCTCCGACGAGGGCGCGCATGAGGTCCAAGTCCCGTGCTGCCTCCAGGGTGCCGACGTGGGGCAGTAGCCGCCCGGAGTGCAGTCGGCACGCATCGGCGAACTTTTCGTTCACCGCGTCCACGCCCTCGAAGTCCGGTTTCCCGGCGGTGGTGATCACACCAGCATTGGGGAGGGCCAGGGCCGTGCCGGTGTTGCAGTCCACCGGGGTGCTGTCGCCGACCCCGCGCGGGTCGACCGCGACCAGGTCGTAGGCGGCGCGCACCAACGGCGAGAAGGCATCAGCGGCGTCCCACAGTCCGGTGATGGCCGGGACGCCTGGACCACCGGGGTTGTACAGCAGGGAGCCGATCCGTTTCGCGCCGGTCCCCGTGGCCCGTTTGCGGGTGGCCGCCAGCGTGATGTCGCCCACGTCGGGGTGGGCGTAGTCCAGCGGCGCCTTCAGGGTCGTGCACTGGAAGGCCGGTTTGTCCGGGCAGGGCTTCCAGTCCAGCTGCTGCTGGTAATAGCGCAGCAGACCTGCCGGGACGGGGGCCGTGGCGGCGGTGGCCTCCGTTCCGGCAGGAATATGTGCCGCGCTCAGCCGCAGGTGGGTGGCCGTGCACGAGGTCAGCAGCAGCCCGCAGGCGCTCAGCACCGCAAGCGCGCCGCGGAGCCTGCGCCGGGGTATTCGGTCACTGGTCGGGTCAGCGTTCATCGCCAGCCTTCACTTCCGCCCGCGCGGGACACGGGACTTGTGGGGATCGAGGGTGGGGTCGCGATCGTCGGCCCCGGCGCCGGGACCCGTCCTCGAGCGGCGCTCTCGCCGATCCGCCTCGCGATGTGTAACCAGTGCACCACAGATCGTGTTCGTGTGACCGTCGACTGAGCCGAATGTGTGAACCGTGCTGTTCCATGTTTCATACGAGGCCCCGTCACAAGTTCCCGCGGCCATAGGCAGGGGGCGGGCCACCTCCACCAGTAGCCGCAGAAGCGGGGCCTCGCTGATCTGGGACCCCTTCGGCAACCAACGCTGTGGGAACGCGAAAGTGCCTTTTGAACTGGGACGATAGGGCCGGCCCGCTGGAGGAACACCGCGAGATCGTGCAGCGTGTACGCCGTCCCGAGGACCTGAACGCCCAACGCCCCGCAACCGAAGGACGACCTGCGCGTCACGGCGCCAAGCGGCCGACCACGGCACCACCCGGGTCATCGGCCAGCACGACAGCTGCGGTGATCCGCTTGCCCACCGGCTCGCGGTGAACGGCGAAACTGGCGCAGACCGCCATCACGATCTCCAGACCGTGTTGCCCCACCCGGCGCGGGTCGGGCGCCAAGACTGCCGGCAACGTCGTGCTGCTGTCCCAC
This sequence comes from Streptomyces sp. NPDC050743, assembly GCF_044456925.1. Taxonomy (NCBI): domain Bacteria; kingdom Bacillati; phylum Actinomycetota; class Actinomycetes; order Kitasatosporales; family Streptomycetaceae; genus Streptomyces; species Streptomyces sp. NPDC050743. The sequence continues at coordinate 42,032 of NZ_JBITGJ010000063.1, read as the reverse complement.
ACGCTGATCTGCACGGCTCCGTCCGCGATCTCCAGCGTCAGCAGGCACGGCCCGGGCGCGTACTTGCGGGCATTGGTCACCAGCTCGCTGACCACAAGCTGCGCCATGCCCATCGCACGCCCCGATACGGGAAACCCGTGAACGGCCTGCGCATCAGTCAGAAAGGAGCGGACCAGATCCCGAGCCTCACCAATCCCACCGCTGCCCTCGAAGACTGCGGACACCGAAACAAACCCGCCGACCAGCGACATCGAGTCGCCATCCTCCGCCGCCTGATCCATACGGTCCGCCCTGCTCTCCGCACAGCCATACACCACCAAACCCGCATACCCCCAAAACATCATGCAATGCGGCGAGAGCCCATCAAGCAGCCACCCACCACTGTCGCGACCCGACAGCCCCGCAACGTGACACAACCACGGGATGTGTGGGCTTCTCTTCAATCAGCCATAGCGGACGATCTTGAATGCCTATAGCGAAGCCCTGGGCCGCGACCCCCACGTGCATGGCTGCTTGAAGAAACCGGCCGCTCTCGCCGTGCCTCTCACGAGTGCAGATAGCTGTCCTCAGCGGCCATGAGCGGCCCACACAGACGGCCGAGGCTTGAGAGGCGGGGCCTTTGTCGTCCCCAAAGGGTCTGCGGTAAAGACGGGCCGCCGCGCTACGCCACCACCCGCCTCTCCCCTCCACAACCGCCGCTACTCGGCGGCAATGTCGCGACCGGCCGGGAGCACTACACGTGTCCGCAAAAAATCTTCGTCCGTCGCGACGGACGCCCCTCCCCTCCCCGTAGAGCACAAGTCGGAGCTGCACACGAGGCCGAAGGGTGAACGGGATGAGTGTCGAGACCTGTGTGGAAGGGCTGACCAAGTCCTTCGGCCACCAGGTCATCTGGCAGGCCGTCTCGTTGACGCTGCCCGCCGAGGAAGTCTCGGTGCTGCTCGGCCCTCGAGGACGGGCACATCGGTGTTCCTCAAGACGCTCGTGGGGCTGCTTAAGCCGCAGCGGCGCTCGGTGAAGGTCGCGGGCCGGAACATCACCCGCCTGCACGAGCACGACCTGTACGAGGTGCGGAAGCAGTTCGGCGCACTGTTCGGCTCGAAGAACATGTACGACAACATCGCCTTCCCGCTGCGCGAGCACACTCACAATGGCAGGTCCTAGAAGCGGGCATCGTGCGGTCTGACGCGCGCTCGGCCCGGTCCTGGTCGTGGCCGACAGCAAGGTGACCAACACCGCCGCGCCCGAGGGGCAGGCGCGCACCTACCGGCTCCAGCTCGACCTCGCGCGCATCGCCGGCAGCTGGCTAACCTCCGACGTCGCCTTCGTGGGCTGCCCCACCCGTGAGGCCATCGATGAGAAGAGACACCGTGGCAAACCCGACCTCCCGCACCCGCGGCACCGGCTCACCGGCCCGCCGCATCATCATGACCGCTACCGCCCGCCTGGCGGCAGCCACGCGCGCCGGGCGGCCCACACCCCCCGAGCGCGGTGCCCGCCAGGAAGAGCAGACTCCCTCCGGGCGCACCCTCTTCGTCGAGCCCCCGCCGAACGGCTGGGAGGACCCGCCGGAGCCCGAGCCGTTCGAGGCGGAGCCGGACGACGGCGCGCCCCCACGCACGGCCGGGCGGAGCGTGCTCACCGCGGTACTGGGTCTCGTCCTCGTGGCGGCCCTGGTCGGGGCCGCCGTACTCGAGTGGCACTACCGGTAGGGACGGCAGCCGGAGCAAGCCCGCAGCGAAGCCCTCGCGGCCGCGCGGAAGGCGGCGCTGGTCGTGCTGTCGCACGCCTACCGGCACCTGGACCGGGACTTCTCCCAGGCCCACGCCTGCTGACCGGCCACTTCCGCGACCAGTACGGCAAGACCACGACCGCGGTGGTCGCGCCCCCGGAAGCCCACAAGCCACTGCCCCGACCCGACACCACATGCCGAGCCGGGGCAGCACTCCCGAATCCGGCCACTCTCCAGGCGTGTTGACCTCGCAACGGTGCACCACCCCCTGTGACACTGCCGCCTCAGTACACGCTGGAGAGAGTGACCCGATCATGAGGGTCAATGGGCCCGCCCTCTTGGGGGAGGTACGCGGGCGCCGACGTGCAGGGGCAGGCCCGCTCCCCCCGTAACGGGCCCGCCTCCGCTCGCAAGGGCCGAGGCAGGCCCGTTTCCCCCCGTGACAGGCCTGCCTCGGCTCCCAAGGACCAGCCTGGGCGCCAACACGTGGCAGGGGCAGCTCTTCAAACTTGCGGCAGCGTCGCCGGATCAGGGCCCGCAGGCTGGTCCGGGCTCCCAACCCTCGCGGCACCCTCAGCGGGAATCGCGATTGGCCCAGTTACACGCTGAGCTTGCGGAGCTGCGCCTTGATCTGCTTCAGCTCTTCCATGACGCAGTCGACGGCGGCGTCGAGCAGGAGCACGGGGTCCTTGGCGGACCAGAAGCGCACCACTTCCTCCAGTTCACGCTTCCAGAAGGCTTCCTCGTCCTGAACGTCGAACTTGAGGTGCCGGGCCAGGTCAACAAATCCCGGTCCGGCGGTCCCCGAGTCCTGTTTGACGACGAGCGCCGAGAGCATCGGGCCGCCGTGCTCGACTTCGTACATGCTGACGTGGCCCAGGGCGGGGAACATGCCACCCCGGAACGGCGGCTGACTCATCCCTGGGTGCAGCCCGCCGGGGTCGATGAGCAGGCCGAGCCATCAGCCGCTGGCCTGCGAGGCTGCCGGTGGCTGCGAGGCGATGCTGTAGTCGTAGTCGTACTCGTGGGCGCGCTGATGAATGAAGAACGAGAGCACGGCCCCAAGGGCGATGAACAGGACGACGAGAGCTTTGCCCGCGCTGCTGAGCAGCAGCGGGCGGGAAGCCGAGCGGGGTTGGTCGGCGGGGTTGGGCTCGTCCCCGAACAGTCGCTTGGGGTAGGCCGAGGTCAGCATCATCACGTAGCCGTTCAGACGCATCCCGTAGCGAGTGGTGGCGGCGGTTGCCTCGAACAGTGGGCGCGGCATCCGGCCGAGGATCAGCACCAGAAGCCAGAAGATGGGGCAGACGACGAACCACCCGTAGATGACCAGCTTCGCAAGAATATAGGCAGGTATGAGCAGAATGATGCGGAAGAAGACGGCGAGGGGGCTGAGCCTTCCAGGATGGATCTCGACCTGGACGGGGTGGTCGGGCGCCAGGAAGGCGAAGGGCGGGTAGGTGTCGACCAACAGCATCGCGTAGGCGGTGACGCGGGTCGCGTAGGCGAGGTAGCCGGTCAAGAATGACGCGATCGATTCGGGCAGCCGTCCGGTGAACAGGGCGGCGAACCAGCCGCCGACCGTGTAGACGAACGCGGCGATCCCCAGGAAGAACAAGGCGACGTACTGGGGAACCAGCAGGAGCCAGCGCAGCAGCACGCTCCAGCGGCGCTGCCGGCCAGGCTCGGGGAGATCCAACTCTGGGAGCGCCTCCGTTGGTGGGGGGCGGTGCACCCACGTCTGCTCTGCCATGGCCAGCTCCTGCCCGATTCGCGACTGCGCCCGGTTCAGAGCTTCAGGATCACGCCGCTGGGCCCGGTGCACGCGCGGTGAGGACCAGTCGGATGAATTTCGGATGAATACGGAGGCTGGCGCGGCGGCACGCGACGAGAGATGCGCGCGGCCTGCCGGTCAGGCTGTCCGACGCCACGGGCGGTCCCGCTGAGGCGGTTGCTGTACTTCGCTGCAGTATGGAACGACAAAACACCCTCCGGGATGATCCCGAGTGGGCCTTGAGGTGTGCGCACTCGGCAGGATTCGAACCTGCAGCCTTCTGATCCGTAGCTCTAGCCGGATCGGTCAGCGGCGGTCATGCCGGCCGTTACGAGGCCCCGGACGGACGCTACCGGACGCGGGCGATTGCTGGGGTTGCGGTACCTGGCTGCTGTACCGCAGGATCCCGGCGGGGGTGACCATGGAACGGCATGTGTTGGAATCGCTGTTGGCCGGTGACGATGAGGCGTCCGGGAGGGGTCTGGCCACCCTCCGCAGCGGGGCCACCTACTGGGTGGCAGACCGGGCACAACCCGCAGGACAGCATGCCGGAGTCTTCAAGCACCGACTGCAGCGCATGCGGATGCACGGACTCGAACCTCTTGGGCTGGAACGAGCAGTGCAGCTCGTCCGCGAACATGGCCGGCCCGTGCGCACAGGGCTGATCGATTCTGCCGATCGGACATGGACCACCCTGCTCTTCCTCGCCGAGGACGGCAGCGCACTAGTGGCCTGTGCCGGCTGGCCGCTGCCGCTTGTCAGGAAGCCACCGCTTTAGGAGAGAGGTGAGGCGAGTGCGGCTCTGACCTGCGAGATGGCCATGTGAGCGAACACGGGACCAGTCCTCCGCCGGGGACCGTCGTTCCCCGTGGTTCTCCGCTGGATCTGGCACGGCTCGATCACCGTCGTCTGGTGCGCGGTGCACGGCCACCATCCCAGCGACGCCGCCGTCCACCGCGCACGGGCCCCCTGGTACACCACCAAGACCGACCCGTCCCTCGCCGACATGCTCGCCAAGCTCCGCCGCGTGATCATTGCCGCCCGATTTCTCCCCGTCACCCAGGCCCCCCGACAGACGCCGAAATCCAGGCCGTCCACCATGCCTGGGCCCAAGCAGGCCTCCAACACACAGCTTGATCACACCGGCCCCGCGAGAACAGCGAAGGTCGAGTGATCACGTTGTGACGCAAGTAAGTGCTGCTCTTCACCCCTGTATTGATCTCGCGATCAGTCCCTGCCATCCGTGACACATCGGGCCCACGCCACGCTGAAGGCTGTGGCCCAGGACGTGGGTCAAGGCGCCTACCTCTTGGAGAGGCTCACGGGCGCCAGCGTGCAGGGGCAGGCTCGTTTACCCCCGTGACGGGTCTGTCCCTGCTCGCGAGACAAAGGGGCGAGCTGGCGCCCAACGCGCGGCAGGGCGCCCAGGCCTGCAACACGACAGGGCGTTGGGGACCGTTACCGATCGGACGGCCGGGAACTGTCAATCGTCACGAGCAGGTGGGCGCCGTCCGGGGATTGCGCTGACGGAGACCGGGCCGGTCAGCGCGGCCGCACTCCCGCCGCGTTCACCTCGGGCTGTTGCACGCGGGGAGCTGCCAGTCGTGGGGGTGCAGGTCGCTGTCCAGTACGGCGTCCAGACACACGGCGACCGTCAGGGACGCGCCGGGCAGTTCGGCACGGTTGCGTCCGGTGACTTCGCACAGGACGGAGGTCGGGGCGGTGACGGTGATGGCGCCCTTGTGCCAGGCCGGGAGACTGAGGTGCGCCGTGTACATCCCGGCGCGCACCACGACCGCCTCGGTGCGCTGGGCTTTGAGATCCACGTGGTGTACCGCCTCTCTTCCCCTTCACGCCACCAACGGTCGAGGGATGGACCGGAAGTGAATGTGATAGAGGGTCGGTTATGCGCTGCTTGTCTCCAGGGCGACTTCGGCGCCGTTTTGTCGCGTGCCCCAGCCGGTTTTGGCGCAGGTGGCCATGCCGTACCAGTGCAGGACGCGCAGTACGGTCCACCCCATGAGGATCGCGAGCGGCATCATCAGCCAGGTCACGGCCCGGGAGCGGATCCGCTCGTCTGAGCGGATGACGCCCAGGTAGCGCAGGCCCTGAGCCCAGCCGATGAGGAAGGGGACCGCGAGCATCGCTGTCGTCGGTGGGTTGTGGTACCGCAGCGGCTCGACGATCAGCAGCCACGCGAGGACCATCTGACCCAAGATCATTTCGAACCAGCGCAGCAGGTGCAGCCAGTACGAGGGTCGGTGCAGCGGTAGATAGCGCATACGCCAGATCGATCGGATCGTGGAACCACGCATCCACCGCAGGTACATGCGGGTGAAGTGCGACACTTTCTCCGGCATCGCGGTGAAGACGACTGCGGAGGATTGCTGCACCGTGGGCCCGCGCAACGCTGCGTACAGCGTCAGCATGCTGTCGTCGGAGAGCATGACGGGCCGGCCCATGAAGGTCTCGTTGAGGTACGACCCGAGGTTGTCTCGTATCACTTCTGCCCGATAGGCCGCCAGCGGACCGGAGTTGACGAGCACAGAGCCGAGAGCTGACTGACCTGAGCGGTCCACGAGCTGGGAGGTGACCAGCCACAGGTCCGTGACCCGGGAAAAACACTGTTGTCCTCGCCAGCGGACCAGCTTGGCGACGCGGGATGGCCACGGCATCCGTCCACCGCTGGCCCGGTGCAGCTCCGGGCGCTGCGGGCCGCGGTTGTTGGTGGCCAGCACGATGCCGGCAACCGCCTGGACCTTGCGGCGGCCGAAGGGAATCAACAACTGCTCAAGAGCATTGGGCGCCAGGCAGGAGTCGGAGTCCACCGTTACGTAGATGTCTGCGTTCGGGCTGACCCGCACACCATTGGCCTGGGCGTGACGTTTGCCGCCGTTGGGCACCCGCTGCCAGGTCGTCTCGATCCCGAGCCGGTGAGCCTCCAGATGCCACCAGTTGCGCAACTCGGCGTAGTCGGTGCTGGTCGAACCGTCGTCCACGATGTGCACGGAGTCGGGCAGGCGGCTCTGATGCAGGAAGGATTCCAAGCCCAGCCGAAGGTAGCCCGGGTCTTCATTGAAGACCGGCACCAAGATTGAGACGTGCAGCCCCTTGAGCTGACGAGCGGTCCGGGGAGTCAATCGCCGAGGGCGCTCCAGGTGGTACAGGAACGTTTGGATCATCAGCAGCGTGAACAGGGAGACCCAGACCGCGAGCATGCGGCTGCCGGTGTGGTCCTTGACCTGCGAGAGTGCCAGGGCGTGCTGTCCGGCCCAAACCGCGGCACCGATGAGGACCACGATGCCCATGAAGACGGTGGCGGACCGGTGCTGGTGGGCAGCCAGCACCGATGTATTCCGCCGGTTCGGGGTCACTTCTCGGCGACGTCCTTGCTGCGACGGAAGCCAAGACGCACCGCGACCGCCCCGACGACGACGAGAGCGGCAGCTATGCCGATCATCCAGCCGCCCAGGGTGTAAGTGACGCCCCCGATGGTGATGGCGCCCAGGCCGGTCTTGGCCAACTGCGAGCCGTAGTCATTCATGCGACAACCTCCAGAAAAGTCGTGATGAGGGTTTTAGGCGAGGACGAACCGACGTCATCGCCCAGCCGGGCATAAGGCCCGGAGGCAGGGGTGATCTCAGAGATCGATGAAGCGGCCGGCGCAGGAGGCGGTCACAGCACCACGCGCGCGGGGGCCGAGTCGAGGCGGTAGGTGGCGTCCAGTACGGTGCGCTCCTCGGGCACCTCGGAGAGCCAGCTCAGATCCGCCTGAGGGTGCAGAGTGTGAATGAGGATCAGGTCCCAGGGCTCGTACTCGGGTGCCGTCTCACTGGTCAGTTCCACTGCGCCGAGCCGGAGCACAGGAACCAGCGGGTCGGTGAAGCGAACCTTGACGCCCGCGGCCGCGAGCCGGTCCATGATTTCCAGGGCGGGCGACTCACGCAGGTCCGCCACACCAGGCTTGTAGGCGACGCCGACCACCAGCACCTTCGCCCCCGACAGGCTCAAGCCGCGGTCGGCCAGAAGCTCCCGCACCCGGTCCACCACATGGGTAGGGCGGGAGGCAATGGCTGTCATGGCGGTGCTGATGAGCGGAGAGGCAACGCGCTGGGCACGCAACTGCCACAGCAGGTAGTGCGGGTCGCAGGGGATACAGTGGCCGCCCACACCCGGACCAGGGTAGAACGGCATGAACCCGTACGGTTTGGTCGCAGCCGCGCCGATGATCGGCCCAGGCTCAAGCCCAAGCGCATGGCAATCGTCAGCGAACTCATTCGCCAGGGCGATGTTGACCGCCCGGAACGTGTTCTCCCACAGCTTGGTCATCTCCGCCTCCTCCGGGGAAGCGAGGACGTGCACCGACGGCGCGGTCCGCCGCAACAGCGCCGCGGCCAGCGCCGTGGAATGCTCTCCGGCACCACCGACAACCCGGGGAGTCGTGTCCTGGGTATGCAGGGAGTTGCCAGGGTCGATGCGCTCCGGAGAGAACGCCACGAACACCTCACGGCCCACCGCGAAGCCCCGCTCCGTCAACGGACGCACCAGCAAATCGCGCGTGGTGCCCACATAGGTGGTCGAGGTCAGCATCAGAAGCTGACCAGGCACGGCATGTTCCACCGCGGTAGCACACGCAGCCGCCATAGCGGTCAAGTCCGGGACCAGGTGGCGGTCCACAGGGGTGGGCACGCAGATCAACACGGTCCGAGCCCGCGCGAGCTGCGCCGGGTCAGCGGTAAGGGTGAACCGGTCGTCGGGGAGGTACCGGCTGAGCCGATCGTGGTCGCTGGGCAGGAGATCTACCTCGCGGCGCCGGATGGCCTCCAGACGGCCCTCGTCGGCGTCGAGCCCAATGACCTGGTTACCCGCGGCCAGCAGGGCAAGAGCCGTAGGAAGGCCCACGTATCCAAGCCCCACGACAGCGACGGGAGCCACCGCGTGCTCCGCGGCATCCGCAAGCCCCGCAACAGACGCATCCGCGGATCGCACGGTGGACTGCAATCCTCCCCGCCCAGGCAGGGGCTGACGGAGCGTCGGATGCACACCGGGCGCACTGTCGACGTAGTTCATACAAGTCCCCCCAAAGCGACACGCGTTCACATCATGTGTGACAGCGGTCGCGATCAGTGAAGGTTTGAAACCACAGCGACTTAAGGCCAGTCGAAGCGGCATGAAAAGGTTCTGTGATGATCCTGTGATGAATGTTGGGTGTAGCTGGAAACAAAGCCAGTGCAGACGACCAGCAACCCGCCGGCCGCGACCGGGTGCAGACATGGCATCACCCCTGCATCGGCGGGAGTTAGGCCAGCACCACCCCCATACGCCGAAGCCATCGGAATCCGCCCCTCCCCTGCAGAAGATCACCCGCGAGGTGGGGCGCCAATAACATGAGGGCTCTGCGAAATGGGCGGTTGAGCTAGGCGGCCTGGGAGCGCCGATAGTCGGCGAGGGCGCCAGCAGCCCACAGCGGGACCAGCCGCGGGAGTTCGGTGCGCGGGACGGCGCCGCGCACGCAGCGCAGGCCGAGCTTGGCCAGGGAGTCGGCGGCCTCGTTGAGGGGGTGACCGGCGTGGGCCTTCTCGTGGACGAAGGTCAGGTGAGGGGTGTACTCGGCGAGCAGCTGCAGCTTGACCAGGCTGGGCCGACGGCCCTGGGCGCGCAGGTGGGTGTCGTAGCCCTCGGGCATGTCCGACCCGCCCTGCTGCCAGCCGTGCAGGTGCCGCAGCGCCTGCAGGTTGTCCACGCGAACCTCGATGGGCCGGCCGGGGTGCGTGAGGAGGACCGCCTTGAGACCCAAGTAAACGGCGCGCAGTTCGGTGACGACCACGCGGGATTGGGGGCGTACGAGGTACTTCGGGTAGAGGTGAGCGCGCAGACCGGTGTGGCCGGTGGTGGCGAGGTAGCCGGAGGCCACCCGGTCCGGGCCGACCGAGGCGTCCGTGGCCAGCACGATCGGCCCGGCGACGGCCTTGACCTTGTCGTTCACGCACACCTGGCGGCGAGCGGATACGGCGGGGCGGGGTGCGTGGGCGAGGGGAGAACGACGACCCATGACAGTTGTTGCCTCCTTGTCATCGCGATAGGGCAGTGGGAGAGAGGGCGGGCGCGGTGACGCCCTCCGATCTCGGTCGTGTGGGGCAGGTGTCATCGCGGTGTTGCAATGACCCCTGGCATCCACAGCTGTGGACGAGCTCCGGCGCGCTGGTGGGTCAGATGGCAGCCGGGGCCTTCCTGTACCAGTCCGTGATCACCTTGGTCAGGTGCACGACGTTCTGCTGCCGCATGATCGGGGCGGAGGCGTTCGGCTCGAAGTCCTCGTTCGCAGCCGTGGTACGCCAGATGCTGTCCTCGGTGACCGGGGCAGCCATGTGCCGGTCGAGCCGCTTGAAGAACTCCTGGATGTCACCGTCCTCGGCTCCGGCCTCCCGCAGGTTGCGGTAGACGCCGCCCAGCACGCGGAGCATGCCCACCGAACCCAGGAGCGAGGACTCTCGCAGCCTCATGGCCTTGGTAGGGGCCGCCGGCGGCTCGTTCTTCTTCTTCTCCGAGAGCGAGGGGTCGTAGTTGTCCACGTCCTCCTCGGTGATCTCCGCGAGCGCGGTGAAGGCGATGGAGATGACGTCCAGGAAGCCGCGGACGCTCTCGATAACCTCGTTGTCGGTCAGCGACTCGACCTTCTTGCTGACGCGGCCACCGGGGCCGGCGATGACGGCCCGCGTGATGTCGGCGACATGCTTGGCGCCCATCAGGTTGCGGTTGGCCAGGGTCATCCGGTCCCGCTCTATGTCGATCTTGCCCAGGAAGAGGGGGTGGGTGACGATGTCGCTGAGCGTCCGGTTCGCGATGCGCGAGGTGTCGAAGCGGGCCCGGACGGCACCGGAGATGCCCTTGGCGTTGTCCGCGACGTCGACGAACATCTGCTGGCCCTTGACGCCGTCGGGCTCCACGTAGATGTCGATGCCGACGAACTCGTCCTTGAGCCGCTGCATGCGGCCGATCAGAGCCTCACGGTCCTGCTGCAGCTTCACCTTCTTGGCCTCGTTGGCACGCTGCATCTCGCGATCGATGCGGGAGACCTCGTCAGTGATGCGCTTCTTCTCCAGGTGAACGCCGAGGATGCGGTGCTGACCGTCGATCGTGATCAGGCGACCGATACCGCCGATGGACCACGGAACGGTGAGGTAGCCGACCGAGCCGTCCTCGCTGATCGGCTCGAAGCGGCAGCTGCCGGTGTCGCGAATGAGGAGGGCCGGAGCCACCCAGCCGGGGGTGTCGGCGAGGTACTGGCCAAAGCCCTTGGCGTGGTTGATGTCCACCTTGCGGTTATCCGGGTCCGGCTTGGCCGGGTCGGGGATGGTGAGGATGACCGAGAGGTCGGAGAGCGGGATACGCGTCGTGTAGACGGTCCGGCCGCCCTGGCTCGTGCGGATCGCGAGGTAGGTGGACTCCTCACGCACCAGGGAGAGGCGCGAGGAGTCGACGGTGATGGTCACGGATGACTTCCTTTCCGAGTAGGTAGCTCTCAGCGGCAGAGGGAAAGAGGGGCGGGCAGCGCGTAATGCCCGTATGGGTCAGGCGCCAGCTGCGTGCGGCGGGTAGACCTGCCGGTAGACGGTGAGGAACAGCTCCAGGTCGGCGCGCTCGTCGGGCGCGGTGTGACCGGAGGCGAGGCGGGTGCGGGCCTCACGGTGGGCGCGGCGCAGGTAGCCGCTGCGTTCCAGGTGGCGCCACAGAAGGCGGAATGCCTGCTGGTGGTCGTAGAGGGTGGTCTCGTAGGACGTGCCGGTGATGTGGCGGGCCTGGACCAGCAGGGCCCGGAAGTTTTCCCCGGCGTCGCGCTTCAGCATCTGCGCCAGGTGGCGGCGGTACACGGTCAGTTCGGGCTCGCCCGTCTCGGTCAAGCAGGTTTCTCCACTCGTGAGGCCTCGTCTGCTGTCCCAGGGCAGGCCGAAGCGGCCGTAAAGGGCCCCGGGGCGCTTCCGCCGACCACGGCCGACCGGAAGCGTCTACAGAAAAGCATCGCAGTGAAAGCACTGTCAACCCTGTTTACGAGCTTAGCTAGTGGTGTAAGGTGGCCCCCGTCCCCGATGAGAGGTGAGAACACGTCATGGCCCAGCCGTCAGCCCAGGTGACAGCCGCGGAGATCTCCCGCATCGCAGGAGTCACACGCGCCACCGTCAGCAACTGGCGCCGCCGGCACGACGACTTCCCAGCACCAGCCGGCGGCACCGAGACCAGCCCGCTCTACGACCTGGAAACCGTGCGCGCCTGGCTGCGCTCCCGCGGCCAGACCTCCGCCGCCGCCCCCGCCGAGGAGCTCCGCACCCTGCTGCGACTGCGCCCTGCGGTCGCTGACTCAGCCGTACCGCTGCTCCCCCTGGTCCTCGCCACCTCCCGCCGCTCCCCGCACGAGCTGACCGCGCTCGCCGACCTGCCGGACGCAGACCTCGCCGCACGCGCGGACGCCACCGTCGCCGAGCTCGCCGACACGGTCCCGCAGACCGAGGCCGCCCCCTTCACGGCAGACGACGCAGGCATCGTGCGCGCGCTGATCCACTGCGTACGAGAAGAAGGCGCCCGGGCCGCCCTCGACGTACTCGCCGAGCGTGAACTGGAAGACAGCGCCTCCACCGGCACCTACCAAACCCCCGACCGCCTGGCCGACCTCATGGCCCGCCTACTACCCGCGGACACCGCCCGGGTCCTGGACCCCGCGTGCGGCAGCGGCACCCTGCTGGCCGCCGCCGCACGCCACGGCGCCCGCGAGCTGTACGGCCAAGACTCCCTGCCGGTCCAGGCCCAACGCAGCGCAGTACGCCTGCTGCTCGCCACGCCCGACGCGGCGGTGGCCGTACAGGCCGGCGACAGCCTGCGCCACGACGCTTTCCCCCAGCCCCCAATGGATGCGGTGCTGTGCAACCCGCCCTACGGCGACCGTGACTGGGGCCACGACGAGCTCGCCTACGACCCCCGCTGGGCCTACGGCGTCCCACCACGCATGGAATCCGAACTCGCCTGGACCCAGCACGCCCTGGCCCACCTGCACCCCGGCGGATACGCGGTGCTGCTCCTGCCCCCCGCCACCGCCGCCCGCGCCTCCGGCCGCCGCGTGCGCGCCGAACTGGTACGCGGCGGCGCCCTGCGCGCCGTCGTCGCCCTGCCACCCGGCGCGGCCGCACCCCTGCACATCGGGCTACAGCTATGGATCCTGCAAACCCCAGAGCCCGACAGCCCGGACCGCACCTCGGTGCTGTTCGTAGACGCAGCCGCCGAGCGGCAACAGGACAGGCCACGCAACCGGTCCGACAGCACGCTCGGCTCGCCGGGGACGCGTCGACGCCGCGACGCCCTCGACTGGGACGAGCTGACCGACACCGTGCTGGACCACTGGACGGCCTTCCGCGCCAACCCGGAGTCCTTCCCCGACCAGCCCGGCATCGCCCGGGCCGTCCCCGTACTGGACCTCCTCGACGAGGTCGTCGACCTCACCCCGGCCCGCCAGGTCCGCGCCCTGCCCGCCGACATCGACCCAGCCCAGGTGGCACGGCAAGCCGACGACCACCGCAAGCAGTTGACCGAGCACGCCCACCTCCTGGCCGAGACCGCTCAGGGCACATGGCAGCCCACCAGCGACTCCCCACGGCAGTGGCGCACGGCCACCCTCTCCGACCTCGCCCGCGGCGGCGCCCTGGAGATCCTGCGGGCAGCGACCGACACCCGGGAGAAAGCCGAGGGCGCGCGATGGAGGGCCGAGAACACCGGACGGCCGGTCCTCCAAGGAACCGACATCGCGGACGGCGTGCCCGTCTCCGGCACGTTCCTCGACAGCATGCCCCTGAAGTCTTCACCGGTTATCGCCGAAGGGGACATCCTGGTACGCGTGTTCACAGGGGACGGCGGAAACATGGCCCGACTGGCCGACCGACAGGACATCGGCGTACTGCTCGGCCACGACCTCTACCTTCTGCGCCCCGACCCGACACGACTGGACCCCTGGTTCCTCGCAGGCTTCGTCGGCGCACACGACAACATCACCGGGGCATCCACCGGCAGCACCACCATCCACCTCCAACCCGGCCGACTGCGCGTACCGCTGCTGCCCCTGCAGGAGCAGCGTCGCTACGGCGAGGCCTTCCGCCGCGTCCACGAACTACGCACCGCCGCCCGCCAGGCCACCGAACTGGCTCACGAGTACGCGGCCCTCCTGACCACCGGCCTGACGGCGGGGGCGCTGCTCCCACCCGAGACTGCGTCGACCTGACGCACTGGCACGCTTCTTCACTCATCCACCACACTCGGCCGCACCCGCCCTCTCGCCCGGCGGAACGGCTCGGAAGGAACTCGGGGAACCTTGAACAGCAGCAAGCACACGGAGCTGGCGAACCACGCCTGGTCCGTCGCCGACCTCCTGCGCGGCGACTACCGGCAGCACGACTACGGCAAGGTGATCCTGCCGTTCACCGTGCTGCGGCGCCTGGAATGCGTCCTGGAGCCCACACGGGACAAGGTCCTCGAGACGGTGGCCCGCTTCGCTGGCCAGGACATCGACACCGACCGCTTCCTGCGGAAGGCCTCGGGCCAGGCCTTCTACAACACCAGCGATCTGACGCTGAAGAAGATCGCGGCCGACCCCGGACACGCGGCCGGCAACCTGCAGGCGTACGTGGGCGCGTTCTCCGAGAACGCGCGCGAAGTCCTGGAGAAGTACGAGTTCGCCCAGCAGATCAAGAAGCTGGACGGCGCGAACCTGCTCTACCAGGTCATCGGCAAGTTCGCCGACCTCGACCTGCGGCCCGAGGTGGTCCCCAACCACAACATGGGCTACATCTTCGAGGAGCTCATCCGCCGCTTCGCGGAGCAGTCCAACGAGACCGCCGGTGAGCACTTCACGCCGCGCGAGGTCATCAGGCTCATGGTCAACCTGCTGGTAGCCCCCGACGCCGACGCGCTGAGTATCCCGGGCGTGGTCCGCACCGTCATGGACCCAGCCTGCGGCACCGGCGGCATGCTCAGCGCAGCCGAGGACCACATCAAGGCCCTCAACCCGGACGCCACGGTGGAGGTGTACGGGCAGGAACTCAACTCGGAGTCCTGGGCCATCTGCCGGTCGGACCTGATGATCAAAGGCCAGGATCCGGACAACATCGCCTTCGGTAACTCCTTCTCCGACGACGGCCACAAGCGGGCGAAGTTCGACTACCTGCTGGCCAACCCGCCGTTCGGTGTGGAGTGGAAGAAAGTCAAGGACGAGGTCGAGTACGAGCACAAGACGCTCGGCGACGCCGGCCGCTTCGGGGTCGGCCTGCCGCCCATCAACGACGGTTCGCTGCTCTTCCTCCAGCACATGATCTCGAAGATGAAGCCGGTCGATGTGCATGGCGGGGGCGGCAGCCGCATCGCCATCGTCTTCAACGGGTCACCCATGTTTACGGGTGCGGCAGAGTCCGGCCCGTCGAAGATCCGCCAGTGGATCTTGGAGAACGACTGGCTAGAGGCCATCATCGCCCTCCCGGACCAGCTCTTCTACAACACCGGCATCTCCACGTACTTCTGGATTCTGACGAACCGCAAGGACAAGGACCACAAGGGCAAGGTCGTCCTGCTGGACGCGCGGGACTACTGGCAGAAGATGCGCAAATCGCTCGGCGACAAGCGCAAGGAGTTGAGCGACAACCACATCCGCGAGATCACGCGGCTGTACGGGGAAGCCCTCCAGGCCGCGGGCAACCCGAAGCACCTGCTGCACGGCAAGGTCAGGGTCTTCTGGAACGAGGACTTCGGATACCAGCGAATCACCGTTGAACGACCGCTGAAGCTGCGCTTCGAGTTGACGGAGCAGACACTGTCGGCGCTAGCAGCAGCAAAGCCGGTGGCGAAACTGGAGCAGAGCGAGGAGTTCGTCGCTGCGCTGCGACCGCTTCTCGGAGCGTCATGGCCGACGAAGTCCGAGGCATTCGTCGACCTCAAGGACGCTGTGGTGGCGGCTGGCCTGACGTGGCCGACGGGCGCGCCGTTCGACAAGGCGGTACGGGAGACTGTGGGCGTCCGTGACCTCGGGGGTGAGGTCCAGAAGGTCAAGGGCAAATCCGAGCCGGACCCGGAGCTGAGGGACTACGAGAACGTACCGCTGGGCGAGGACGTCGAGGAGTACCTCAAGCGCGAGGTGCACCCACACGTTCCTGACGCTTGGATCGACCACAGCAAAACCAAGGTCGGCTACGAGATCCCGTTCACCCGGCACTTCTATGTGTACAAGCCGCCGAGGCCGCTGGCGGAAATCGACGCGGAACTGAAGACGCTGGAGGCCGAGATTCAAGGACTGCTGGGCGAGGTCACGAAATGACATTCCCTCACCCGACATATCCGACAGTAAAAATCGGACGAGTCGCACGACTCATTAGCGGGGTGGGCTTCCCGCATGAATTTCAAGGACGAGGGTCCGGCGATCACCCGTTTATCAAAGTATCCGATCTCACCGCATACAGGAGTGGCTATACCGTCACAGGGGCGCAGAACTGGGTGAGCCAAGCAGATCTTGGCGCGCTCGGTGCACGCTTGGCCCCGTCGGGTTCGGTCGTCTTCCCCAAAGTCGGTGCGGCTCTACTCAAGAATCCACGGCGCCTACTGGCACAGCCGTCAGCCATGGATAACAATCTCATGGCAGTTGTCCCTCAGGTGGGAGACCCTCGTTTCTGGGTGTATGCACTGTCCATCATCGACCTCGGCAAGTTCTCGGGATCAGGCCCTCTGCCATTTGTGAACGAAGGGCAAGTCCGGGATCTGCAAGTTAGCTTTCCGAGCGTGGATGAGCAGCGCCGCATCGCCGACTTTCTCGATGCCGAGACCGCCCGCATCGACGCACTAGCAACCGTGCAGCAACGACTCCTGGATCTTCTGGCCGAGCGCCGGGCAGCAAGTGTCGTTGCCGCAGTTGCTGGCAGCCACCACAGTGACAGCCGAAAGCCCTCTACCTTGGCGTGGCTCGATACCGTTCCGTCGCACTGGCAAGAGGTGCGCGTCGGGTTGCTGGCTCGGATGGGTAGCGGACACACACCGAGCCGTTCGCATCAAGAGTGGTGGATGGACTGCAACATTCCTTGGATCACCACTGGTGAGGTGAAGCAGGTCCGCGAGGACCGCGTAGAGGACCTGCACGAGACACGCGAGCAGATTAGTGAGCTTGGCTTGGCGAACTCGGCTGCGGAGTTGCACCCAAAGGGCACCGTCTTCCTCTGCCGCACGGCTTCGGCTGGTTACTCCGGCGTCATGGGACTGGACATGGCTACAAGCCAAGACTTCGTCACCTGGACCTGTGGTCCACGACTCAATCCCTACTACTTGCTGTGGTGCCTCCGAGCCATGCGGCCGGACCTGTTGGGTCGGCTCGCCATGGGGTCCACTCACAAGACCATCTACGTACCCGATCTGCAAATGCTCCGAATCCCGCTCCCATCACTGGATGAGCAGGAGCAGATCGTGCGTAGCATCCGTGGCCAGAACGCGCGCATCGACAGACTGACCGACAAGGTCCGCCTGCAAATCGCGCTTCTCAGGGAACGCCGCCAGGCGCTAATTACCTCCGTCGTAACTGGCCAGCTCGACGCAGCTACCGCCAGCGGGCGCAACGTAACCGAGGGGGTAACCGTATGAGCCCGATCCACCACGAGTCCGCCTTCGGTGAGGCCATAGTCGCCGCCATGCGAGACCGCGGCTGGCGCGAGGCGAACCCGAAGGACTACCGGGCCGACCTCGGCTTGGACACCAACGAGTTGTTCACCTTCATCGGGAAAACCCAGGCCGACGAGTGGGGGGAGCTCCTCGCCCTCTACGGAAACGACCCCGACGAGGCCCAGTACGGCTTCGCCAAGCGGCTTGACCAGGCCATCGCCACCGACGGCCTGCTGGAGGTGCTCCGCAAGGGCGTCAAGGACCGGGGCGTCCGCATCCGCGTGGCGTACTTCAAGCCGAACCTGGTGGCGAACGACTCCGTGCTCGCCCCCTACCGGGCCAACCGGCTGACCGCCGTCCGCGAGCTGGTGTACGCGACCAAGCAGGCTAACAAAGGCAAGGAACTTGACCTGGCCCTGTTCCTCAACGGAATCCCGGTCGCGACCGCCGAGCTGAAGAACGGGCTCACCAAGCAGGGCGTCGAGCTGGCCAAGAAGCAGTACCGCACCGACCGCGACCCGACCGAGCTGATCTTCACTCGTCGGGTCGTCGCGAACTTCGCCGTCGACACGGACCTGGTCTTCGTCACCACCCAGCTGCGCGGCGAGAAGACCCGGTTCTTGCCGTTCAACACCGGCTCCGAGGGCCCCGGCCGGCCCGGCGGCGCGGGAAACCCGCATCAGGCCGCCCCCGGCACGTACCCCACCTCGTACCTGTGGGAGCAGATCTGGCAGCCGGACAACTGGCTGGATCTGCTCGAGCGGTTTGTGCACCTGCACAAGGCCAAGACGCCTAGCGGCAGCACCACCAGGACCCTGATCTTTCCCCGCTACCACCAGTGGGACGTGGTCAAGAAGCTCACCGCGCACGCCGCCCGCCACGGCGCCGGGCACAACTACCTGGTGATGGCCTCTGCCGGCTCGGGCAAGTCGAACACAATCGGTTGGCTCGGCCACCGGCTCAGCGACCTGCACACGCCCACTGACTCGAAGGAGCTGGACCCGGAGGCCGTGGCGAGCGGGCTCAAGCCGGGCCAGCCGGTCTTCGACAAGGTCATCATCATCACCGACCGCCGCAACCTGGACGCCCAGCTGCGGGAGACGGTCGGCAGTTTCGAGCAGACCGCCGGGCTTGTCGTGAAGATCGACGAGAAGCACGGGGCGAAGTCCGAGCAGCTCGCCAAGGCGCTCTCCAGCGAGACCGGGAAGATCGTCACGGTCACGCTGCACACTTTCCCGGCGCTGCTGGACTACCTCAAGCGCAGCCCCACAGAGATCCAGGGCAGCAACTTCGCGATCATCGTGGACGAGGCCCACTCCTCACAGTCCGGTGACGCGGCCACCGCCGTCCGGGCCGCACTGCGTGACCTGGGCTTGGACTCCGACTCGGACGACGTGGGCGCCACCGAGGCCGAGCTGACCATCGAGGCGAAGCTGAAGCGGAAGGCCGCCCAGCGCGGCCGGGCCGCCAACCTCTCCTACTTCGCGTTCACCGCCACGCCCAAGGCCAAGACGCTGGAGCTGTTCGGCACTGAGGACGTGGTCGATGGGAAGGTGACCTACCGGCCCTTCCACATGTACTCCATGCGGCAGGCCATAGAGGAGGGCTTCATCCTCGACCCGCTGCGGAACTACGTCACCTACAACACGTACTGGAAGCTGGTCAACGAGAACCCGGACGAGCGCGAGGTCGACCCGTCCAAGGCGAACACCCTGCTCGCCCGGTTCGCGCTCACCCACGACTCCACGGTCGCCCAGCACGCTCAGGTGATCGTTGAGCACTTCGTGGCGCATACCCGCGGCCGGCTCGGCGGCAGAGCCAAGGCCATGGTGGTAACCCCCACCCGACAGAGCGCGGTACAGATGGCGCGGGCCATCAAGAGCTACATCCGCGACCGCGAGTACGACAAGAAGTACCCGGACCTCGGCGTCCTCACCGCCTTCTCCGGCACCCTCACATACGAGGGCGAGGAGACCACCGAGTCCAAGGAGAACGGTGGCCTGGCGGAGAGCACGCTGCCGAAGGCGTTCGCGTACACCCGTGCCGACGACAAGGCCACCCGGTCCGGCGGCCCCGGACAGCCGGAGTACCGCATCCTGGTCGTCGCCGAGAAGTACCAGACCGGCTTCGACCAGCCGCTGCTGACGACGATGTACGTCAACAAGAAGCTGGCCGGCATCTCCGCCGTGCAGACCCTCTCCAGGCTCAACCGCACCGCTGAACGCAAGTCCCAGGCGGACCTGGCCGTGCTGGACTTCGTCAACGACGCGGAGGACATCCGGGAATCGTTCCGGCCGTACTTCGAGGAGGCGGAGACCCTCCCGTCCGACCCGAACCTCCTCTACACCGCGCAAAGCCGTGTGATGTCCCCGCCGATCCTGACCGAGAAGGACATGCAGGAGTTCGCGGAGGCCTACCTTGCGGCCGAGGAGAAGGCGGCCGGCTTGCAGGCGAAGTGGGAGAAGCTGCACGCCGAGCTGTACCGGCTCCTCGCGCCGGCCGTGGCCCGCTTCACCAAACTCGCTGACAGCGATGAGGACGACGACCAGGAGACCGCGGAGGACTTCCGCGCGGACCTGAACGACTATGTCCGCAAGTACGGCTTCCTCGCCCAGATCGTGCCGTACCAAGACGCCGAACTCGAGAGGCTCTACCTCTACGGCCGCCACCTCCTCAACCGGCTGCCGCGACGCTCGGACGGCGGGGTCGACATAGGCGAGGTCGACCTTAGTCACCTGCGGGTGGACAAGACCGGCGAACACGATCTCGGCCTCACCTCCGAGGGCCCGACAGTGCTGCCGGGCTTCGGTGACGGCGCGGGCGGGGCCAAGGAGCCGGAGAAATCACTGCTGTCCGAGCTGATCGAGAAGTTCAACGCCAAGTTCGGCACCGACTTCACCGAGCAGGACGTGATCCAGCCGTTCGAGGAAGCCGTGGCCGATCGTGATGTGCGGCTGGCGGCGTGCGGCAACACCGACCCGGAGAACTTCGGCATCGTCTTCGACAGGGTCTTCGAAGACAAGATGGCCGACCACATCGACACCATCGCGGGCCTGGGCCGCCAGTACTTCGGCCCGGACAAGAGCTTCAAGAGCTCCCTCAACCGCAGTGCACGACGCGCAGCCTGGCGGATGATCCGTCGGGAGGAAGGCATCGACGACAACGCGGCGTGACGCTGGTCGGGGCCGGGCAGGGGCATGGAATCCTGTCCGGCCGCACCCGCCTGGACGAACGATCACTGCGGCCGCCACACTGGGGGAGCACCCGGACGCCACCGGTCTCGGACCGAGGACGCACCGGCGTACGACAGGCGAGGCCCTATGAGGGGGAGGCGGGGCGTGCCGTCACAGGTGATCTCCGACCGCTACGAACTCGTGCAACCGCTCAGCCACGGCGGCATGGGCGACGTGTGGCGTGGCTACGACCGAGTGCTCGACCGCCCCGTCGCCGTCAAACTCATACGCCAGGCCGCCATCACCACGCCCGCCATGGCCGAAGAGTTCGCCAAGCGGTTCAAGCGCGAGGCACGCGTCACCGCACGCATCCAGCACCCCGGCGTCCCGCAGGTCTACGACGCCGTCCTCAACGAGTCGTACGAGCAGCTGTACCTGGTCATGGAACTCGTCGACGGGATCCCCCTGGGCGACTACATCGACCACGACCAGCCGCTGCCGATGTCCTGGGCGGCCGCGGTCGCAGCACAGGTGTGCACCGTGCTGTCCCATGCGCACGCCGTGCCGGTCATCCACCGGGACCTCAAGCCCTCCAACATCCTGGTGGCAGAAGACGGCACGGTGAAGGTCCTCGACTTCGGCATCGCCGCGGTCCTGCGCACCGACGTCACCAGGATCACCGCCACCGGGAGCCCAATCGGCACCAGCCAGTACATGGCGCCCGAGCAGGTCCAGGGCGGACGGGTCACCCCTCAGAGCGACCTGTACGCGCTCGGCTGCATCCTGCACGAACTGTGCTGCGGGCGGCCCCTGTTCGACGGGGACGGCGAATACCAGCTGATGCGGCAGCACGTCGAGGCCGCGCCCGTACCGCTGCGATTGCTGCGGTACGACGTGCCAAATGCACTGGAGGAGCTTGTCCTCCACCTGCTGCGCAAGCGCCCGGAGCGTCGGCCCGCCGACGCCCAGGAGGTCTACGAGCGGCTGCTGCCGTTCCTGCCCCCGCCCGGCCAGGCCGCAGCGCCTGATGAGGTCGGCCCCCTCGGAACCCCCGACCCCACGGGGATCTACCGGCAGCCATACGCGCCCCGCCCCCGCACCGGGACACAGCCGTCCCACATCCCTGCCACCCACGCCGAACCGTCCGCCCCGCCGGTACCGCCAGCAGCCGCGGCCCGGCTCCGCGAAAACATCAAGGCGGCACGCGCACAGGCGAACGCCCTGCTCGAGGAGGAGCGGTTCGCCCAGGCCGCCGAGGTCCTCAGCGACGTTGTCGAGCCGGCCGCACTGGTGCTCGGCTCCGACAACGGCGAGGTGCTCGACCTGCGCATGGAACGGGCCGCGGTCCTCTTCCTCGGCGGCGACTACCGCCGGGCACTGCCCGAGTTCGACGCGCTCGCCAGTGCCTTCTCCCGCACCGCCGGACCCACCAGCGAAAAGGCACGCTCCTGCCGCGCCCAGGCCGCACACTGCCGCGCCGAACTGGGCCAGGTCACGGTCGCCCTGCAAGAGTTCGAAGCCGTCCTCCGCCAAGTGCGGGCCGTGGACAGCGACGCCAGCGACGAGGCCATCGAACTGCGCCGCGCCATCGGATTCCTGGAACTGTCCGAGGGACGACTCGCCGAGGCCCGGCGGACGCTCGAACCGCTCCACGACGACATGTGCGTGGTCTACGGCCCCGACGACGAGGACACCGTCGAAATCGCCGAGGCCCTGGCGCGAATCCGCCTCACCCTGGACAGCACTCACCGGGAAGCACCGGAAGCCTGACGGCTATGAGATTGCCCGGACTCCACAGCACTTGGATAAGAACAGCCATGAGGGGGACCAGCTTCGCGGACGACGCAGATCGGAACTGATTTCTGTGGCGCAGCCCGCCTGACGCCAGCACAAGAGCTCTTGCAGCTTTGACATCTAGCCGCGATACCTGCTGTTGGGCGAGGCTACGACCAAGCCGAAGATCACTGGACGGAGCAGACGCAGCCGCCATTGGAAGGCCGCCCTCCTAACTACTTCGACTTTACCGCTGATATTCACCATGTTGCGCAACACGCCCCCCAGTTCGCCGAAAGGACCAGCCATGTCGGATGCCGCACGTGATGGCGACCAAAGCGACGATCTAGCGAACGACGAATGGGACTGGGAGGAAGAGGAATCCTTCGACGAGGACGAGGACGCGCAACGTGTCCGGGAGGCAGCGAAACTGGCTGACACGGATCCTGATCGCGGAATTCCCGAATTGCTTGCGTTGATCGCAGACACCGACCTCGGCACCGTAGATAACCTCGAATGCCGCGCGGACGCACTCGACCACCTACTGAGCAGAGGCGGAAGCGCAGCGACCGCAGCATGGTGGGTGATCAACACCTCAAACCCCTGGCGAGAAATGCAGCGGGTCTACCTGGAGTCGGGCCAATACCACGGGCCTGCGGAACCAAATGCGACGGATGAGGAGCGGCAGCAGGATTATGTCGCCGCTCTCCGACACCTCGTTGCGGCCTCCGACCTGCAGGACGACCTCCGCTGGCCAGCCATCGGCGAGCTGATCGACAAGGAGGGACGAAAGGGATACGAGGCTGTTAAGACCCTCGCTTCCGATATTAACATCGCGATCTCCGCGACCGGGGTCTGCGATGTGGACGACAACCATGTCTATGGCTTCGCCCGCTGGGTCGCAGCTGACCAAGACCAGCCGGCCGAGGTCCGCATCGAAGCGGCAGAGTGGCTACTCAATGAGGACGCGTGGTGCGCCGACGACGCAGTGGCTGATGCGCTCCGCGGAATAGCCGTTGGAACTCATGGACGCCGGCAACTGCTGGCCAGACTGCTGGATATTGAGAACGTACACCTAAAAATCACCGATCCATACACATTCGAGCGGCAACAAGAGAAGGAGCGCGCCAAAAACCTCCCTGGCGTCATCCGCTTTGCCATGCAGGAGGCAGAACGCAATTACCATGCCGGACCCCTGGATGGTCTTCTCCAGTCATGGGTCGATGCCGCACTTCGAGACCAGTGGGAAGGTAGTTGGCCGCAGCCCCGCCGTGGAGTAGACGACGCTGTCGAGCCTCTACTCAGTATCGCGTTTCGCCATCAGGAGCTTCGCAAGCGCCTGGCCGGAGACCTCGCCTCGGCAGACCTAGACGCAGACTGGCATCCTCTGCTGATACGAGGAGTTGACCCCCGGCAAAAGCAAGAGAGTCTCTTCCGATCCATGGCAGAGGATGGGTACTTCGCCTTCAAGGCAACGCCAGAGTGCCAGTTCGCACTGTGTAGGACGGCCAGGGACATTTCCGGTCCCACTGGCTGGGAGCTGACGGTTTTCCAGGGCGGCGCAACATCAGCCACGAGCTTCTCTGGGCGCTTGCTCGTCCAAGGTGAGCACACGTTCATACACTTCCCCGACGAGTTGAACGCCCATCCCGACTGGTCCGCGCAGCTCATCGCCGGCCTGTCCGCTATCGCGCAAGCCGAGCTTCTTGGATGAACGAGCGGCCGAGCAGCCCCGCCGCCCGAAGGTGGCGGGGGCAGATGCCTGGCGTCAGTGGGCTCTACGTCAACGCGACCACCGCGGCGACGAGACCAATGAGGCCACGACGCTGAAGGTCATTTCCCGCACGCATCAAGATTGCTTCCCGGCAAGGCAAGCGGGTCTCTGGCCATCGCATCGCCCACAGACGCCTGGTGTCCTGCCGTAGCAGCCTCGGTGATGTACCCCTCGATGCGCCTGCGGACCGGCGACTCGTCTGCGCAGCGGTCACCAAGTGTGCGGAGGAACCTCAGCCCCTCCTCGTCGTCCGGTTCGAAGCCGGCGATTGCCGTGACGTCCTCGTAGTTCTCGAGGTCCCCCTCGAGAGCGATCTCAGGGATTTCGTCCAGACCACCGACCAGGGCGTGGACGACGTGGACCCCGAACCGGGAGGCGTACATCTGCTCGACAGCGAAGTCAACCAGGTCTTGGCTCGACAGTGTGAGGTCCGTGTTCCAGTTCTCCTCTGAGAAGTCCTCCCAGTAGGCGTTGAGGCCCGGCCGTATCTCTCCGATGCACTGGCTTCCCGGGCCGCTGGAGATGCCGCCGCCATCGAAGTCGTAGGACACCGTGAGGAAGTCACGGTTCAGCTGGATCTCCTCGTCGTCCACAGGGATGACCACCCAGTCGCCGTCGACCGTGGCGGCAAGGTGCGGCGTGCTGTTGATGTCGAGGCGCAGTGGTGCCAGGTCGTCGTGTCGGCGGATGAAGTCCTTGTTCGCGAACTCGTAGTCGTCCCAGTCCTCTCCGTACAGATCTTCCCAGGTGTTCCTCCCAGGGCTGGAGGTGAAGCGGATGGCGTCGGCCACGGCGTGCGGGGCGGAGGTCGAGATGTCCACGGCGGCGGTGGGCGGGAAGGTGAGCAGGTCCGGGACCGCGGCGAGGGCGAGGGCGAGCGGGTCGCTCCCCGGCTCGAAGGTACCCAGCACCGTCACCGCGTCCTGAGCCGCACCCTGGTCCTTCAGCAGTTGAAGGACCCCGTCACGCACACACAGCGCAAACTCCGCCTCCTCGCCCTCGATGGGTGACACACAGACCGTCAGGAGTGACTCGAGCGGCATGGTGGAGACGGCGTGCCGCCAGCCCTTCCCGAACAGGGCGGGTCCGTCGTAAATAGCCACGAGCCGGTATGCGTCGTCGTCCTGCCCCACGGTCTGCGGCGGTTGCACGGGGAGGATCCCTGGCTGGGGACCGCCGTAGTGCCGGATGATCAGTTCGCGGGGGTCCGGTCCAGCACCCGCGTAGAAGGCGAGGGCGTGTCCTCGGACGAGCAACTGGTCGTTCCAGCGCAGTTCCGCGGGATCCCTGTCGTACAGGGATGCCAGAAGGAACTGCCGCGCCCGGCGGGCGTTGAGGCGCTGTGCGGGGGGCCAGGACACGTCCGTGTCCGCGTACAGCAGAGGGAGGGCATCCCCTTCGCCGTTCCCATCGGCTGGCTGCGAGGCTTGCGCGCCCTCGCCCTCGAAGCCGTCGTCCGACTCATCGAGAACGCCCTGCGGCTGATCAAGTGTGGCCTGCACCGGGCGGGGATTGGGGAACACCGACGCCAGCGATGCCGATTTGAAGCGGGCGCTGAAGAGCTTGGTGCTGGGCCGCTCGAAGCGGTCCACGGGGCGGGCCAGCAGGCGGCCGCCTGCCGTCCGGTAGAAGGCGACGTTGACCTCCTTCTCCAGCCATTCGTCGAGTTCGTAGGTCGAGCCCAGGTCCCCGTCCGGGGTGATCTCGGCCGTTTCGAACAGGGCCTGGGCCTCGGTCCAATCGACCGACTTCAGGCCCTCGACGGCCGCGGCCGCCGCGTTGAGCCGCTCATCCTGTTCCTCGAAGACCCGGTCGGGGATGACGACGCCGACGAGGTAGCAGCCGTTGCCGACGACTCGCCAGGTGGAGGTGAGTTCGTAGGAGGCGCCCAGGAGCATGTCCTCGGCGGCGTCACAGATAAGGGCGTCGAGCTCTGAGTCCTCCCCCGGACCAATGCCGGAAGGCAGATCCGGGATGGGGAGCACCTCCACAGTGTCAGCGTTGCAGGGCTGCTCCGAGATCACCGCGATCGAGTAGGTACCGGAGTTCCATTCGCGCTCGACGCGGGCGTAGGGCGAGCTGATGGCGTCTTCGAGGTCCACGGGGTCTTCTTCCCTTTCGGGCGTCGTCTGGCGGAGCGGACCGGTGCGGACGGCGCTCCTCGTCCGCACCCGCAGATAGGGCAGGACACGCTTGCGCACCGGATCGGACGAGGCAGGCCTTCCACGCGGCCAGCGGCCCCCGCAGTCGGGGCAGGCGTACAGCGACGGCTCCGGATGCACCTCGTGGACGATGACGTGCAGGGCCCGGTTCGTCACCGGGCCGCGACCGGCCTCATGCTCGGCGCCGGCATCCGGCGGAGGTTCGGTCTGGAGTGATGCGGCGCAGTGCGGGCATCGCGGGCGTGGGGCCACGGCGGCACTCCTCGGGCTGGTACGGAGACCTCTCGGCAGACCCCGTGGAGGTCTGTGCTTGCCGCCGAAGGGCGCCGAGGTGGTCGGATCTGGCTCTGAGGGGCACGGCAACCCGAACGGTCAGAGTCGGGGCCGGCGGGGTCAGTCCTGCGGGGACCGCCTGGTTGCCTGCCAGCCGCGTGTTGGTGCTTCCTCAGCTCCGGAGCAGGAAAGCAGCCTCCATGTCGTTGCCGACCAGGCGAATACCGCATCCTGGCCGAACTGCTGGCCCAGTACGCATGCTTCGTGGTCGCTTATGCCAACAATCGCTGCGCTGTCCTCGGTGTATCGGCCGTCCGCGTCACCGCCGACAGCAGGCCAGAACGGAAGTCCTCGTCGGCGCAGCAGGCCGAGCAGCTCTTGGTGGGCGCGGTCGTTGTCCTGCCGGGATACGGAGCCGCCACCAGGGTTGTGAGCCGTAACAATGTGGATGGTAGCGACGTGCGGGGCAGGAAACGGGCCGACCGCTACTCCGGGCGCTGCCGGTGCTACTCGGACCGTTCCTTCGGGCAGCTCGATATCCACCACGGCCCGCTGGTAGAGGGTCCACTGCGGCGTTCTGAGGGTCGGTGTGTCAGCGGGCATGAGGGCCTCCGTCCGAGAGGGACCCCCTTACCCGCCGGGCAGGGAGATCCGCGCTTACCCCCACGACCGTGGGGGCCTGGTCTTCCCTGGAAAGCACCTTGCGCGGTATGCGAGGTTGCCAGCCGACGCTCGTCCAGGGGCGCAATCGGCTTCATGACCAAGACGGATACTGACACGAGACCCGGCACGAAGTCCACCACTGGATCACCTCGCCACCTTCACCGAAGCTCCACAACCGCACCGTGCCGTCGTCGCCCGCGTTGGCCCACAGCGGGAAATCAGCGCCACGCGTGCCTGCTCGTCGGGGTGTGCCAGGATCACGCGTAGGCGTGCGGCATCCGGCGGCAACTCGTTCACGCGCGTTCGATTCAAGTACCACTGCGGCCCTCGGTCGCCCCGACCCTGCGCGTGCCGCCGAAAAGTTGGCGGGGGCCTCGACCTCGTCGACTGGTGGCTTCAGCAGGCAGGGCCGACAGCCATCTGGACCTTCTTCAATCGCGCGGCCGGGACCGCGTCGACGTTGTAGCCGGGGTTATCGCTCGCCCACGCGGCTTCGGTGCAGTCGCCGGCCTCGGTCGGTGACGTGCGCTGCAGCCACTGGAAGGTCGTCGAGCAGTCCACCTGGCTGTAGTTGCCCAGGGCCTGCGCGTTGGCTGGCACCCCAACCGATTTCGTCCAGACGAGGACGTCTCGGGTGGGCGGGCAGCTCTTCGCCGACCCTGACGGCTTCGGCTTGCCTGTGCGAGGTCCGCTAGGCGTGGCCTTCGCCTTAGAGCCGTGGTTCTTAACGGGCGGCCGGGAGGAGGTGTGCGCAGGTATCGCTTTGGCGTCTTCGGTGCTGCCGCCCCCCCAAGCGGCGGTCAGCAGGATGGCGGCGATGGGCAGAATGAAGCGACGCACGAAGCCCCCCGGCAGTGCAGCAGTTTCGTGCAGCCACAGTGGCAGCTGTGTACGGAGCACGGGCTGTTGTTGCCGGACCGTGACGATACGCCTGGTCGGCCGCGAGCTATTGACCCCGAGCCGCTGGCAAACCCCGCGATCAGGTAGAGCGCATCGACGAGTGCCAGGCGGACTTCTGGCCCCACACTCACCCGACTGCTCCAGCTCTCGGGCATGGACGCGCGATGGGTCCGCCCGCCCGGGAACCATGACCTGAAATCCGGGCAGGTCGCAATGGAGATTCACCGCGCGGAGCAGCTGCGGTGTGTCCTTCTGCCGGCGGGCTCACGATAACCCCGGCCGGGACGTTGCAGATGCGCCGCTCGGCACTCGACCCCAACCTGGTCGAGTGCCGAGCGGCCGGGTTCGTGGGCCGCAGGTATCAGACACCTGCTCGCCGCACGACAAACCGGCCAGCCGTGGCCGCACTACCGCAACGAGCACGAGATCTGGGTCTAACCGACCCAGTTCGAGGGGCACGTCGAGCAGACGGAGTGCGTGCTCAGAATGGTCAACTGAAGTGCACCCGTCCTCCCGCGGGAGGTCGCCGTCCCCGAGCCAAACGCTGCGGCCCCTATCGCGATGCCTTCGGCCCGTGCACCGGCCGCTGCCTCTTCGGAGACATGGCCACGAGGTCGGCGAGGGCGGCTGCCCATCGGTCGACGTGGCATCCCTCGCCGTTTGACTGGGCGCGTTCGCCGCACGAGTACTGCTGTGAACCCTTTGCTGCCTGTCCTGACAACCACTCACTATCGTCTCCTTGACGATAACTGAGGTGCCGTGTCAATCTGGCGCAGCATCAAGCCGTTGATGAACCGACTTCTTCAGCCTGCGAGTTGCGGCTGCGCCACCCCAACTGCGCCTGGGATCGCTGCCCGCCCGCCCCCTGCTCGGCACAAACGTGCGCCACCACACCACATGGAGGCTCCATGGTCCACGCCCGTAAACCCCAGCCCCACTTGGACTCCCTGGTCACCGACCGGGCCGCGGGCGTACTGCTCGGGGCAGCCGTGGGCGACGCGTTGGGCGTGCCCTACGAGTTCGCGACAAGGCTGCGCGAGGACCAGCAACCGCAGATGATCGGCGGTGGCCTGGGTCCGTACGAGCCCGGCGAGTACTCCGACGACACCCAGATGCAGTTGTGCATCGCCGACGTCGCGGCCACCGGGGCGGACCTGCGCACCCCCGAGGCCCTCGACCAGATCGCCGCCAACTTCCAGCAATGGCTGAGCGGCGGCGCCACCGACGTCGGCTCGCAGACCCGCACCGTCCTGGACGCCGCCCGCCGGGCTGGCGGAGCGCCGGGCGCGGCGCTGTCGGAGGCCGCACGAGGCTTCACCGCCGGCAACGATCGCGCCGCCGGGAACGGCTCGCTGATGCGCACCGGGATCGTCGCTCTCGCTCACCTGGGCGACGCCGCGGAGATGGCCGAGGCCGCCACCGCCGTCAGCGCGCTCACCCACCCCGATCCCGACTGCGCCGACGCCTGCGTGCTGTGGTGCTCCGGTATCCGTACCGCGGTTCTCAAGGGCACGTTCGACGGCGTCCGCGCGGGCCTGGACCTGCTCCCCGAGGAGCGCCGGGGCGTGTGGGCGCGGCGCCTGGACGAGGCGGAGGCCCACCCGCCGCACCACTTCGGCAACAACGGCTGGGTGGTCCACGCCCTCCAGGCCGCCTGGTCGGCGATCACCCACACCGCCGTCCCCGAATTGCTGCCCGCCAAGGGCAGCTTCCCCACCCAGCACTTTCACCTCGCCCTGGAGGCGGCGGTGCGCGCCGGGACGGACACCGACACCGTCGCGGCGATCGCCGGCGCCCTGCTCGGCGCACGCTGGGGCTGCTCCGGCATCCCGCTTCAGTGGCAGCAGGCCGTCCACGGCTGGCCCGGCCACAGACAGGCCGACCTGGTCCGACTGGCAGTGCTCGCCGCCCGCGGCGGGAGCAACGACGACGCAGGCTGGCCCTTGGCGCAGCGCATGCCGATCCCGTCACAGTCCAGCCGGGCCTTCGCCATACACCACCCGCACGACCCTGGAGTGGTACTGGGCAACTTGGCCCTGACACAGCGGGCCGAGCCGGTCCCCGTCGATGCCGTGGTATCGCTGTGCCGGGTCGGGACGGACCCGATCCTCCCCGGCAGCGACATCGAGCATGTCCGCGTCTGGCTAGTGGACAGCCAGGGACACAACGCCAACCTCCACTACGTCATGGACCAGGCAGCCCGCCAGGTACTGCGGCTCCGCCACGCCGGCAAGCGGGTCCTACTGCACTGCGCGGCCGGGCAGAGCCGCACCCCGGCCGTCGCAGCCCTCTACAGCCACCTGGCCACCGGAACCGACGCCGAGACCGCCCTGAACGACCTGCGCCGGGTGCTGACCGGCGGCTGGCATCTCGACAAGCACCCAGAGATGCAGGACGCCGTGCACGCGTTGGCCACCCCGGCGGCCAGCGATGGCACCTCTCCCGTAAGCCGGCCGCGAGAGGTCGAGGAAGTACGGCAGGAGCGCGACGCGGAGCCGGAGCGGCAGATTGAGTTCTTGAAGCAGAAGTGGACATCCTCGCGGGTGCGCGGGTTGCTGCTTGGGCTGGCGGTGGGCGACACGCTGGGTGCGGCCCAGGGCAAGCTGCCAGCCGAGGGTACGTTGCGGGCCGGGGTAAGCACTCAGCTGGCCTGCTTCACCGCCGAGGGCACGATCCGCGCTTGCGTGCGCGGTGACCACAGGGGCCTGTGCCATCCCCCGTCGGTGGTGTCGCATGCCTACTGCCGGTGGGCCGCCCTGCAGGGCATAGAGGTGGAGCGGATGCGGAGCCGCTGGGTCACGGCTGGTGACGAGGAGTGGCCCGACGGCTGGCTCGCCCAGGTCCCCGTGCTGGCACACCGGCGGGGTTCGGCACCGGCGACCGTGGCCGCCCTGTCCAAGATCGAGCAGGGCACCATGGAGAAGCCGACGACGACCAGCCGCGGCTGCCATGCGCTCACCCGTGCCCTCCCCGTCGCCGTGGCCGTTGCGGGGCACGACCCGGAGTACTGGGTTCGGCAGGCTCGCGAGATCGCCGCCCTCACCCACGGCGACCCGGCCGCCCAGTCCGCCGCGGCCCACGCGACCGTGCTGCTCAGCCACTGCCTGACCAGCACTCCCGAAGTGCAGGAGTCCCTGTTCGTCGCGCAGTCACAGGTGCGCCAAGCCCTGATGGACGCCATCCACGCGCTTCCTGATATCGACCCCGACCTGTCCAGCAGGGAACGCGTACAGCTCATCAAGGCACTTGAGCAGGCCGACAAGCATCCTGCCGACCCGAAACGCCTCGCCCACCTCGCCCCGGACGCCACCGCGCCCTCGGCGCTGTTCGGTGGCCTGTATGTCGCCGCCTCCTTCCCAGAGCGAGACCAGGTGGACGCCGCACTGCGCTTCGCCGCCGGAGCGCCCGACGGCGACTCGGTGGCCTGCATGACCGGGGCGCTGCTCGGAGCGGCCCACGGCGCGGAGGCGCTGCCCATCGATCTGGTGAGCCGGCATGAACTGTCCTGGGTGCTCGACACCCTGGCCCGCGACCTCGTCGCCCAGATCGTCGACCGCCCCAGCGGCGGCGGGTACGGAGGAGGCTGGGACCCGCACTGGTTGGGCCGCTACCCCGGCTGGTGATCCGCCGAGCGCCCTGAGGGCTTCCCCGACGCCCACTTTGACCAGCTCCTCGCCTACTGCATCACGCTGCACCCGCCCGCCGGCCACCTCATCTACGTCGAGGGAAACGTCCCGCACGCCGCGCACCACATCTGCAACACAGGCATCCACATCAAGGAGCCAGAGTGATCGTCCTTCCGCACGATCTAGATCTGCCGGACCGCGACACGGTGCTCGGCCAGGCGTTCCCCTTCGACCGAGCCCGCTGGATACCCGAGCTGCCAGACGCCACGTGGTGGCCGGCCGAACTCGACTCATGCCCGCTCGTAGGCAAGTGGCCGCGGGTGGACCGCCGAACGGTGTTCAGCATCGCTCGCAAAACGGACACCGTTGAAGGACGTCGGCGCCTGCTCGTCGCGGCCCTGGTTTGGGGAACGGGCACCAAGGCCCGGTCAGTAGACAGACGCGCGCAAATCTTTCGCCACTCTCCAGGTACTGACATCGACGCGCGACTCGACGCGGTACTCGAGGCGCTCCTAGAGCGAGGAGCTACAGAAGCGTACTGGGCCTTGAACAACGACCAGCACATCCCCTACCTGGGGGCGGCGTTCTTCACCAAGGTGCTGTACTTCGCCGGGCACGAGAGACCCACCGGGCCCTACCGACCGCTCATCTTGGACAGCGTCGTCTCGCAAGCCCTCAAAGACCTGAAAGCGGTCGACGCCGACTGGCCGGAGAACGGCTGGACCACGGACCAGTACAGGCAGTACCTGGAGGGAGTACACGACCTCGCGCAGAGACGAGGCGTCCTGCCGGACCAGGTCGAGGCCGCGTTGTTCTTCCACGGCAAGCAACTGCCCTAATTGCCAGGCGTTGTACCGCGGCATCGGCATGCTCTCTGTGTCAGCGGCGGCGAGCGCACGCTCCCAGCGGGACTGAAGCGACTTTGTCGAGCCGGCGGCCCTGGCGCTCGGCTCCGGCAACGGCGAGGTGCTCGACCTGCGCATGGAACTGGCCGCAGTCCACTTCCTCGACGGCGACTACCGCCGAACCCTACGCGAGTTCGACGCGCTTGCCGGCGCCTTGCCCTGCACCGCCGGACCACCAGCGAAAAGGCGCGCTCCTGTCGCGCCCAGGCCGCGCACTGCCGCGCCGAACTGGGCCAGGTCACGGTCGCCCTACAGAGTCCTCTACCTGGCAACGGTGCTGGACCATCCGCGCGGCCCTCTCGCTCAGCTTTAACAACACCAGTGCCGGTGCTTTGCGGATCCTGACGGCAGAGGATGAAGGCAACACAGACGTGCATACAAGGAACTTGACGGTGGCAAGGGTACTGCTGCCCTGAGCCCTTGTAGTAGCTACGCGGCAGCCCGCATGTAGCTAACGATGAACTAATGTGGTGCTCTGTACGGGTCTTTCCCTCAGGGCCCGGCGTTCTCGGGATTCATCCCGGTTTGTGCGATAGCCGGACTGACGTGACTGGCCCCCCGGTACTGTCGGCAGCAGGCTCTTCACGCATGACAGCGGGACGCAGACCGGACGTTTCGCGCGCAAGGGGCCCGCTCGCGCAACCACCACCGCCCAGCTCGTCCCACTGAACGTTTTTTTGATCGTTGTTGACAGGACGACCCTATCGGCCCAGCAAACGCGAGGGATAGCCTCGCCCCCGTCCGCAACCCCCTGTGCCACCACCCCCCACCTGAGGGGCGGACACGCAAGTCCCCTTTCAATCTCAAGAGAGGACTCTGATGGCACGCAGCATCAGACGGTGGCTGCTCGCGGGGGTGGGCACCCTCGGCCTCGCAGCGGCCGGCGCCGTACCCGTCGGTAGCGCTGCCCACCAGGCAACCTATCCGCAAGTACGGCCAACCGTGGCCGACTACACGCAGTTGACGACCAGCCAGACGCCACCGACTCAGGGCCAGTGCGCGTCGGTGCGACGTCGCTGCTTCACCCCCCAGGGCGTCCAGGCGGCATACAACGTAGGCCCGCTGCACGCGGCCGGCAACGATGGCCGCGGTCAGACGATCGCCATCGTCGACGCCTACGGCAGCGACACCATGGCCCACGACCTGCACGTCTTCGACCAGGCATTCGGCATCGCATCGATGTGCGGCGAAGAGGACGTCACCTGTGCGCCCGGCATGCCGACCTTCAGCGAGCTTCACCTGCAGGGCGCGCCCGCCACCAAGGCACCCCCGTCCACGAGCAACAGCCCCGGGCAGGAGGACAAGAGCGCGTGGGCGCTGGAGGTGGCTCTCGACGTCGAGACCGCCCACGCCATGGCACCCGGCGCCAACATCCTGCTGGTCACCACGCCCACCGCCGAGACCCTCGGGGTGCAGGGCTTCCCGCAGATGATGGCTGCCGAGCAGTACGTCGTCGAGCACCACCTCGCGACCGTCATCTCCCAGTCGTTCGCCTCCGCGGAGGGCGCCTTCCACAACGCCCGGTCGCTGGAGAACCTGCGCGACGCCTACAAGGCAGCGGCACAGAACGGTGTCACCGTTCTCGGCTCGTCAGGTGACAGCGGAAGCGTGGGCTCGCTCAAGACGCCTGTGGGCAAGGGCGGATCGACGCTCACCGATCCCGCCGTCGAGTGGCCCGCTTCCGACCCGCTGGTCACCGGAGTCGGCGGCACGGACCTGTGCACCGACCCGCGTGCCACCAGCGGCAGGGTCGTCGACAGTGTCTCCCCGCCGGGAGCCTGCCAGAAGGCGCCCGGCCAGTCGGAGATCTCCTGGGTCGGCTCGGGCGGCGGCTACAGCAGCGTCTTCGCCAAGCCGGACTACCAGTCGGGCGCGCTGCCGGCCGGCAGCACCTCCATCGGCGCGATGCGCGGCGTTCCGGATGTCTCCCTGCAGGCGAGCCCGTCGACGGGAGCCTTGGTGTACTTGTCCCTCCCGCCCGACGGCCTGAGCGGGCTGAAGTGCGGCGGCGCACCGTGCAGCACTGGCTGGTACGACATCGGCGGCACGTCGCTGGCGTGCCCCGAGTGGGCGGGCCTGGTCTCCATCGCCGCCCAGATCAACCACGGTGGACTCGGACTGATCAACCCGGCTCTGTACAAGCTCGCCTCGGACCCGGCCACCTACGCGGCGGACTTCAACGACGTCACCGTGGGCAACAACATCACCGACGCCTCGGTCCCCGGCTACTCGGCCACCGCAGGATGGGACCCTGTCACCGGGCTGGGCACGCCGAACGCGGCGAAGCTCCTGCCTGACCTCGTCAGCGCCGTCCACGGCAGCTGACCCTCTGGTGCATTAGCCGGGCATCCCGTCGTCGGCCGACGACGGGATGCCCGGCGGTCGTTGCCGCGCCTGCAAGATGTCTCCGTGTCCGCTCTCCTGGTTGCGTGATCGCCACGAGGATCATCAGCGGGACGTGGCCGCCGCGAGAGGCGGCGCGGCGAGAGTCGTGAGGGGCGGACGGGCGCACGGTCCGCGGCCTACTTCCAGAAAGAGGTCTCGGACCCCGAGGCACTCCAGCTGTCGTTCGACGTCATCCCCGACTGATGTACGGGGCCCGGTTCTCCCAATGTCGACACCCGGCCCGTACCTTGCGGATGGTGGTCCCACCAGCGACAAGGCGCGCTCCTGCCGCGCCCAGGCCGCGCACTGCCGCGCCGAACGGGGCCAGGTCACGGTCGCCCTGCAAGAGTTCGAGGCCGTCCTCCGCCGTGTGCGGGCCGTCCGACGAGGCAACCGAACTGCGGCGCGCTATCGGGTTCCTGGAACTGTAAGAGGGGCGACTCGTCGAGGCCCGGCGGATGCTCGAACCGCTCCACGACGACATGTGTGTGGTCTACGGAGCCGACGACGAGGACACGGTGGGAATCGCCGAGGCCCTGGTGCGAATCGACCTCACCCAGGACGGTACCCACAGGGAAGCACCGGAGACTTGACGGCCATGAGCCGCCAGGACTCCACGACACGCGGATGTGATCGTCCTTGCCATAGGGGCAGTATGGAACCGCCGTGAACATCGGCCCGCGCCAGTCGAGTGCCAATGTGCGCGCGTGGACTTATGCCTCAGTTCCAGGCTGCCTTTTCGTTGCCGTAGGTGTGCAGCGTGTGTTGCGGCGGGTGGGGCAGTTCGAGTGCTTCGCTGATGGCGGGGATGAAGCGGTCTGTGCGGACGAACTCCATGAGCAGCTGGTAGACGGCGTTGCCATGGATGACCATGCCGCGTCTGGGGCCAGCGACGCGCAGCACGTCCGTGCTGGTGTCGAATGTGCCGTCCCGTTCGGGAAGGAGGACCTGGGCATGAAGGCCTCGACGCTGGAAGCGTTCGGCGAGGCTGTCGGCGAGCGCGGAGGTCTGGATGATCAGGTAGTCGCAGATCAGGGCTGCCCGGTGACGGGCAGGCAGGGGATAGATGCCCCAGGGGGCCGTTGCCGGGTCGCGGGCGGTGGTGTCGGTGCTGGTGACCTGGAGGCGGTGGGGTCCACGTTCGACCCCCTGATGCTGTTCCAGAAGTCGGTTGCGCAGGCCAGCATAAGCGGCCCATTTCGCCTGGGGGCGACCGTCACGCGCCGCGGTGAGTAGGTGCAGAACGCTGATGACGCGGTCGTTGATGCGCGCCGCGGCGTAGCCGTCTTTCTCTGCTCGGTCGAGCAGTGGGCCGATGTCGCGGACGTGGGTGCGCAGCTGTGTCCTCGACCGCCACAACTGGATGGCTTCGTTCCCCGGCAACGGTTGAGATCCGTCGATGGCGGCCAGGAGCCGCTCCGCCTGCTTGAGTTGCCGGCGTGCCTTCGTCGTGGCGCTTGCTGTCGCACTGGACTTCACCTCCCGGAGCATGCAGCTGCCGTCGGGCCTGAGCTCGGTCACGTCTAGGACACGCAGTACGGAGGTGAGGTCGTGCAGAAGGACGAAGTTCCCCTCTTTGTTTTTGATCTCGACGACCTTGCCCAGCTCGTAGTCCAGGCCCTCCTTGCCGACGAACGGGCCCGGCGGGTCGTTGCGTGAGAGGGCGACGATCGCGCACCGGTCGTAGTTGTAGACCCGCCAGGCCAGCATGTCGCCGACGGCCCGTAATTGCCGGATGACGCGCTCGGCGACGTGTCGTTCCAGCCGCCAGTCCTCCTCGCGGCTACTGTCGGACGGGCAGCTCAGCTGCCACGGCGGAGCGACGAGCTCGGCGATCTCAGTGGTGTGGTCGCCGGGCCAGTCAGGTGCCTTGAGGCCTTGCACGCGGCGCAGCGCGCGGCGGATGCTCTGAGCAGCCAGCTGGGCGCGGTAGGAGGCTTGAAAGAGGTGTGCCTGGACGTCGTATAGGTCATCAACGCCGCGTCCGGCCGCGTCGCACCGTTCCAGTAGCCAGGTGACGTTCGACAGATTTGCTCGGTGCTCGGGATGCAGGAAGACGCGGTTGAGTTTCGACTCGTCGAGTCCGCTGAGCCCGCCGTCCCAGGCCATCCGTCCTGCCTCTCCCCGCATGTGGTGTTCCGCCCAGTGCCCTCCACGTGCAGTAATGGGCACGGCTGGGGCCTGGCCGGGCCTGCTGGCGCGACTGGCCGAGGTACCCGACCCGCGTGATCCGCGCGGGATACGGCACGCCCTGGTCGGCACGAATCTCGGTGCGTGCGCTTGCGAACGCGGACGGGGCCGGGGTTTCCCGCGGCCCCGTGCTTGAATGCGGCGTGGGTCAGGTCGTGGTCACCGTGCTGTCTTTGTGGTGCCGCTGGCCCAGAGGGCGCCCCCCTTGCCGGTGCCGCCGGTCCTCTTGTAGACGACCAGGTTTCCGTCGTTCTGCATCACCGCGTAGGCGCCGGAGTTGCGGTATGTGCCGGTGGACCACAGGGCGCCGCCCTTGCCGGGTCCGCCGGTGCTCTTGTAGACGACGAAGTTGCCGTCCGTCTGCATCACCGCGTACGCGCCCGGGTGGCCGTAGGTCCGGCTCGACCAGATGGTGGCGCCGTCACGTCGGCGGTACATCACCAGGTTGCCGTCCGTCTGCATCACCAGACGGGTGTAGGTGCCCTGCGTCCACCAGCCCGGCTTGAGGGTGGTGCCGGAGTAGGTGGTCTGCGGCCGGGCGTAGGTACCGCTCGCCCACAGGGGCGAGGTGCTCGCCTTCGCGTAGACGACGACGTTGCCGTCGTCCTGCACGGTGGCGTACGCCCCCTGGTTGCCGTTCGTCCGGCTGGACCACAGGACGCCGCCCGTGCCGGGGCCGCCGGTGCTCATGTAGACGACCAGGTTGCCGTCCGTCTGCATCACCGCGTACGCACCGGGGTTGCCACCTGTCCGGCTCGACCAGATCACCTGGCCGCTGCCCTTGCCGGTCTTCAGGTACGCCACGAGGTTGCCGTCCGTCTGCATGGTCAGCGTCATCGTGGAGCTGCTCAGGCTGTGCCCCGGGGACAGGTGCTGTCCGGGGTATATGAAGGCGCCTGCGGCGGGGGCGGGGGTCGAGGCGGGGATGTGCGGGTCGACGAGGTGGAGGTTCTTCCCGCTGTCCACGTAGGCGATGCCGCCCTGGTACTTGTCGACGGCCCAGGTGACCCTGCGGTCCTCGGCGACCGGTCCGCCGGGCAGGTCGGCCAGGTCGCTGGTGGTGGCGGTGTCGCTGTGCACGTCGGTGAGGGTCAGCTTGCCCGCCGCGGTGTCATGTTCGACGACGAACCCGTCGCCGAGCTGGGCCATGCCGGCGGCGACGGGAACGTTCTTGCCGGTGGCCAGGTCCCACACGCCCGCCGGGCCCGACGTTCCGCACGACCAGTACACCCAGTGCTGGGCGGCCGCCTGCAGCTCGCTGGGCGTGCACGGCGCGCCGGTCGCGACCGTCTGGACGATGCGCCGGGTGGTGAGGTCGATCTGGGTCAGGGTCCCCGGGGTGGCTCCGGGGACCCACACGGTGGAGCCCGACAGCGCGGCGGCGGAGACTGGGCGGCTGAAGAGCACGTGGCTGTTGCCGCCCGCGTCCGCGTCACCGATGTACTGCTTGTTCGTGGAGCCGCCGTCGTAGACCACGTAGCGGCCCTCGGCGTCGACGAGGGTGCCGCCGGTGGCGCCGGGGGTGACCAGAACCGCGCTGCTGTCGGGGGTCTGCACGGTGACGGCGTCCCCCTGGGCGTTGGCGTTCGGCCACAGCTGTGAGATGTTCCCGTCGCCGGTGGCGATGAGCGGGTTGCAGGTAGCCGCGGAGTCGCAGTCGGTGGGCGCGAAGGGCTGGCCGAAGCCCTCCTCGGGACCGTAGGAGGGAGGGGAACCGAGCTGGACGCTCCGGTCGTAGACGCGGTCTCCACCGTTCGACAGACGACGGACCGGGTACAGCTTCCCGCCGCCGAAGGCCAGGCCGTCGTAGGGGGCGGGCACCGGGGGGTCGGAGTCCACGGCGGTCCCCGTCGGGGCGCCGTCCGGCCCGGCGGTGAACAGGCGGGCCGCCCAGTCGGTGACGGACGAGCCGCCCACGACCACGGCCCCGCCCGGTTCCTGCCTGATGGTGTTGGAGTCGGCGTGGTCCAGGACCGGGGTCACCGTGGTCGAGCCGGTCAGCGGCATCGCGTAGAGCGGGTAACCGAGGACGTCGTCCGTGGTCGAGGCGCCGTTGTGCGACACCGAGTAGGTCATCAGCAGGGAGTCGCCCGCGATCCCCAGGAAGCGCAGGGAGCTGCTGTACGCGCTGCCCAGCGGTGCGGCCGGGATCTGCACGGTGCTCACGGCGCCGCCGGGGGCGGAGCGCGGCACGAACTGGACCTGGCCCGCCGAGCCGTCCCCGGTGGCTCTCGCCGAGGTGTACCAGACGATGTGATCCTCGGACAGGACGACGCGGGAGCCGTTGACCAGCGGCCCGGAGACGGGGGTGACCGCACCGGTCGCCAGGTCCACGAGGGCCGCCCGGGCCGCGGTCGTGCCGTCGGTGTCCTGGATGTAGCGGATCACCACGGCGTCGGCGTCGCCGGCCAGCACCTGGGCCTGGGGCGTGGCGCCCGCGGGCCAGCCGGTGATCGGTGTGTCGGTCTGCTGCCCGTCCGTCGTGCCGAGCACATGGAAGCCCGTCACGGTTCCGTCCGCGGCCCTGGTGACCGTCAGCACGCGCGAGCCAAAGGTGCCCAGGTAGCTCTGGCCAGCCCCGGGGGTGATGGTGGTGGTCGTTCCGGAGTCCATGTCGTGCAGGTGGTACCCCTCGGCCGACGGGGTCGCCACGACGTCGGAACCCGCGCCGGAGTACCCGGGTATCTGGGGGTTGTTCCGGACCTCGGGCATCGGGATGTCCGGTCCGCCCGTGTACTTCGTCCAGACGTAGGTGGACTGGCTGTCGGACCGGTGTAGGAATCCGCCCGTGCCGGCGAAGACGACCAAGTCTTTGGGCGGGTTGTTCAGGAGAGCGGCCGGTATGACCGTCTCGGTGGGGGTGTCGGCCGAGGCCGTCGCTGCGGTCAGCGGCAGGACCCCCGAAGCGAGGGCGAAGGCCGCGGCGACCGCGATGCATCCGCTCCTCAGGGTGTGTTGGACCACCCATTCCTCCTTCACGGTGGGAAGGCATGGGTGACAACTGACCGAAAGCCGACCTCCCAAGGTGCTGTGCAGCCCTGGTGGTTGAAGCCCCGCTATCGCCAAGTGCCCGAGTCCTCGGTCACCATGGCCCCATGCGAAGGTGAGATTAATGCCCCTGGAAACCGTGGGGAACAAACGTTCCACCAAGTGTGTGCCCCGCCAGAGGTGTTGGTATCGAGGCGGTGGCCCCCTTCGGTCTTCCTGGTTGCTTGTGCCCTTGGTGCAGGTCCCTGTCCGGAAGCCTCTGGGCACCCCGGGGTTCCTTTGTCCTCGATACCGCAACCGCCGCGACGAGTGGATACGCCTGGGCGTGTTCGTTCGGCTCAAGCAGATCGCGTTTGATGCCTACGACCGCGTCGTCAGCCTCGTCCTCGACCAGATCGCCGTGGACGGTTCCATCACGAAGGCGCCCGGCGGCGGTGAGGTGGCCGGACGCTCACCGGTGGATCGAGGCAAACAAGGCATGAAACGCTCGGGCATGACCGACGGCTACGGCATCCCGCTCGGCCGCGTCCTGGCTGGCGCCAATCGACACCACTCACGGCTTCTGGCCCCAGAAGCTGGACCTCCTGGCGGAACTTGGGCCACTGCCCGACGTCGTCACCGTTCACCTCGATGCCGGCTACGACTCAGCCACTTCCCGTGCCCTGCTGGACGCACGGGGACTGCACGGCCAGATAGCGACAAAGGGGATTTAGGCGCCAATTCCGGCCACCCAGCGGTGGCACATCGAGCGCACCCACGCTTGGCAGAACGCCTTCCACCGGCTCGCCCGCTGCCACGAGGGCCGCACCAGCGTCATCGACGCCTTCTTCGACCTCGCCGACACGATCATCACCGTCCGTTAGCCTGGTCCGCCGAGCCTGGACCAGCCATCGCTGGGGCCACACGCCCCCGACGCTGCCCCTGACTATCCGCGCGACCTCTAATCAAGGGCTGTCCGAACTGCCAAGTTCGGTGTGAGCCGCGTCGAGAAACCGCACGCGATCTTCGCGAAGGAAGTCCCAGACGGCAGCTCCGTTGGTTCCACCGTCGACCGCCTTGTCGATCTGCCAGGCGAACTTGTTGGCGGCTTCCGAGACCCGGGCCGAGCAGAGCACGCGAACCATCTTCTCAGCGAGCCACATCTCATCGACCGCTAAGTCGGCTCGTCTATGGGCTTCTTCGGTGTCTGCTTGGTGGTGCACCAGATCAATAGCTGCTCGCTCGGCCGCTTGGACACAAGCCAAGAACTGCTCAAGTACGCGGAGCCGTTCCACACGCCGGGCTTCGGTGCGGCTCACTTCTTGGCGACTGGCTTCCAAACGCTCGTTGGACCGCTGGGTCAGTCGTTGCGCGGCGAAAGAAAGTGCTCCGCCGAGGACAACACCAGCCAGTGGGATGACGGCAGAGGACACATCAAAGGCCATATGCTTCCCTTCCTGACGGCGCATCCCACCAACGAGGTCCGCCGGGCTTGGAGGCAGCAGAGCCGAGCGGCTACCCGCGGGCTCATAGAGCTGCACGCCAGGTGCAGCTTCCCATGCAGATGGGGGCTCGCACCTATCCGCGCGGGCCCTTAGTGGCAGATCCCGGCCGATCCCGCCGCCGTCTGCGAGGCCCGGGCGTGGACAACCCGTCAACTCACCAGGTGGGGGCTGGACGACCTCCTCTTCACCACCGAACTCATCGTGAGCGAGCTGGTGACCAACGCCATCCGCTACGGTCGTCCGCTGGCGGTGCTGCGTCTGATTCGCCACGACATCCTGGTCTGCGAGGTCACCGACTCCAGCACCAGCCACCCCCGCCTGCGGCGGGCCCGCACCACCGATGAGGGAGGACGCGGTCTGTTCCTCGTCGCTCAACTGGGCGCGCGCTGGGGCTGCCGTCATGGCCGGAACAACAAGACGATCTGGTCCGAACAGCTCATCAGGTGTCCGCACTGACCGGCGACCCTCTTGTTGCGCGTGGTCTTCGATGACAGACCCTGGCTGCCTGCCCACCGCCCACTACCCTGCACACCGGCACGGCCGCACACCCGAACGAGTGCAT